>CALGLS010000166.1 GCA_937959375.1 uncultured Saprospiraceae bacterium | reverse complement strand
AATTCTTTTGTTGTCTTTACATAGTCACCGGGGATACGATGATTGATGACACCGTCTCTGTCTAGGAAAAGCGTCCAGTCTTTTTGGTGTGATATTTTATTCATGGTGCAGCCTCCTTGGTGCTTGGTGATTTAACTATTCGAATTTTAACTCAGCTCAGATCTTTAGGCCTTCGTTACTTGGGACTCGCATATCGCGAAAATATTCTAATTCTAACTCGCCCCCTTTCCCATTCCTCAGCTTTTTTTACCAAAAATTCCCGTTTCCACCAATTCACAAATCAAATGCCCCAGCATCATGTGGCATTCCTGAATCCGTGGGGTATCAGTGGAAGGAACATTGATTAGGTAATCGCAAGCTTTTGCCATTTTACCTCCTGTCATACCCGTCATACCTATTACGATCATGAATCGCTTCTTAGCTTCGTCGATGGCGCGGAGAATGTTGTTGGAATTACCGGAAGTGGATAGCGCAAAGAGAACATCACCTTGAGCCCCTTTTCCTCGTACTAATCTTGCGTAGATTTCGTCGTAACCATAATCATTAGCGACAGCAGTAATGTAGGATGCGTTGACGTGAAGGGCTTCTGCAAAAAGTGGTTCGCGATCGAGGAGATAACGACCGGAAAGTTCGGCAGCTAAATGTTGCGCATCAGCCGCACTTCCTCCATTACCACAGAACAAAATCTTTTTTCCGCCTTTGAGTGCAACGGTAGAAAGCTCTGCTACTGTGTTGACCGTTGACAAGAGGTTTTCGTCATCAAGAACCTGTTGCTTTAGTAAGATACTTTCTGTTATTAGGCTTCTAACTCTTGGGTTTATTTTGTTGTGTAGTTTATTCATGTATGTTTTTTTTGAAGACGGGAGACCGAAGTCCGAAGACCGGAGTTTCCCACTACCGAGAAACAATCGCAATTCACACTAGAAGAGAACTTCCGTCTTCGGACTTCCGTCTCCTCCTCATCACCCAACCTCCACCTTCTGAGGCTCTCCATTCCCAATTCGTTCTTCCACTAAGTAAACGTTTCGGTCCGTCGCATTTCGAGAAACCAACTCAGCTAGAAAACCAGTTAGAAAAAGCATGGTACCAATAATCATACTGGTGAGTGCTATATAAAAATATGGATTGTCGGTTACTAAGATTGTTTTGATGTTGTTGTTCAAACGATAGAGTTTCACAAGGCCGATGTAAGCGGCAAAGGAAAATCCAAATAAGAAAACGATGGAACCAATGGTTCCAAAAAAGTGCATTGGCTTTTTACCAAAGCGGCCAATAAATGTAATGGATAATAAATCTAAAGGTCCGTTAATAAAACGTTTGAAGCCTCCGAATTTAGTGTAACCGTGTTTACGAGCGCGGTGTTCGACCACCTTCTCTCCTATCTTTTCAAACCCAGCCCACTTCGCGATTACAGGAACGTAGCGATGCATCTCACCATAGACCTCGATACTTTTTACCACATTTTTGCGATAAGCTTTGAGGCCACAGTTGAAGTCATTCAGTTTAATGCCACTGATTTTGCGCGTTACAGCATTGTATAATTTAGTAGGAATTGTTTTAGAAAGGGGATCATAGCGTTTCTTCTTCCAGCCAGATACTAGGTCGTAGCCTTCTTCCATGATCATTTTGTAGAGTTCAGGAATTTCATCCGGACTATCTTGAAGGTCTGCATCCATAGTGATAACGACCTCACCTTTTACTGCTTGAAAACCTGTGTTCATTGCAGCTGATTTTCCATAATTTCGTCGGAACTTAATGCCACGAACGTTAGGATTCATCGCTCTCAATTCGTTGATCACTTTCCAGGAGTTGTCCTTACTTCCATCATCAACAAAAACGATTTCGTAAGAAAAGCCATGTTCCTCCATGACCTTTACAATCCAGGTTTCCAGTTCCTTGAGTGACTCGTCTTCGTTGAAGAGTGGAACTACTATTGAAATATCGGTTGTCTTTTTTGCCATATGCTCTGAAAATACGCGAGAATTCTGTTCAAAGTTACATCTTTATTGATAGATTAAGCGCTAGACTAAGTAAGCTAATTGCTAAAATCACAACTAGAGCACTTATATTTCAGCTTTTACAAGGTCTAAAACTCCTCTCTACGAGTAAACCCTGCAATTATCAACGATAAAACAAAGCCTCCAATTGCCCCTTTTGCGTATGCAAAAACCAAATTTGGAATAGACATTTCAAATCCTTCCTTTTTCATGGTCTGCAATAGATCCTTGGCCTGTTCTTCTGGTAATAGTTTAGGATATAACTCCTGAGCCATTTCCATTTGGATGTCAACCAATCCTTTATCCACAAAGTTAAAGAGGATATAATTAAAAATGTGGAAAACAGCGTTGGCTATTAAAAATGTAACGAATGCTGTACGCAGGCCATCTGCAAAAATTAGGTTACCACCATGACTCGTTCGTTTTTCCAAACAAGCCCTTGTCATAAAAAATAGGTAAAATAAAAGTGATGCCCAATAGACCCACATGCTCAGCATCAAATGCTTATTAACGAGGTATAAGACTGTAAGAAATAGTATGGTGAATACTCCTGCGAGGAGTCCATTTTTTTTTGCTGAAATTGTCACGTTGATATGGTTTGTTTAATTAATTGGTTTAAGAGTATGTTTAAATTTCGTTTTCAGAGGCGAAAAGACAGATGTTTGTGTTGAACGATGCTCATTTTTTTAGGAATAGCAGGGCTATCGCTGAATAAATAGCAGAAGTGCAACGCAAAATATCGCTTTTGAAGACATGA
>CALGLS010000165.1 GCA_937959375.1 uncultured Saprospiraceae bacterium | reverse complement strand
ACTTGGTGCAGAATAAAAATCATTGGTTTCTAATCCCCAATCATCTGTTGTCTGATTCGTCCACATATCGTCGGTCGACAAATCATCTCCTAATTGTTCTTCTGGTATGGAATAAAATTTTGTGATGGTATCATTATGAGTGTAGGTTCCGTTGTTAACCGACAACACAAACTGAATGGCTTCTCCTGGAGCCACGTCCGAATTTAAAGTATAACTTATATTCCCAGTTGCGGTTTCACCTTGCACTAGGTTAAAACTTTGTGCTGGTCCAGTAGCCGCAATATTAGGACTACCTGCTGATAAGGAAACCTCCAAGGCTCCATCCAATAAACCAAAGCGACGGATATCAAATTCAAACGTACCATCAATGTTTTCAACAAACAAAGGATTCATGTCAGTAGCAATACCATAATTCAAAACAAGATGTGCTGTTGTTAGATTTTGTAAAACAGTAGACTTACAAAAACGAACAATCTCATTGGCTGGTGGCCAAAAACCATAAATATTATATCCAACCTCTGGCGTCAAAGAAAAAATTGGAGGCTTAGTAACGCTCTCTCCAAACATCCAATCATCCGAAACGCCATTCACCTGATACCCTACCGTCTCTGACCCTGTTCCTGCCAAGTATTTATTCTCTCTGTTTAATGCCTCCGAAATAATCAAAAATATTGGTTCTGCTGTTTCATCCGCATAACCCCAAGGATAAATCAAAAGGTTACCATAAGTGTGATAATTCAAAGCAATTTGAAACTCATGTTCATTACAGAAGTCACGAACATTTTGCAACTCAGGTTCAGAAAACGCAGAAGGTCCACGATATACCGCCGACCCCGGAAATCCAGAAGATCCATAATCGTCAAATGCCCATTCGTAACCGTAGTTTCGATTCAAATCAACACCGTCTTCACCTTCTTCAAATTGACCATTTGTATTGTTATCTCGTTTGTTCTTTCGCCAAAGTCCACCACCATTGGGATTCGTTGTTTCATTATAAATGTAACCATCCGGATTGATCATCGGTACAAAATACATTTCTGTATTGTTCAACAAGTATTGCACTTCAGGATCAGTCTCATAGCGCTCCAACAAATACCACATGTAGTAAATGATTTGTGACAAACCATTGGGTTCACGTGCATGGTGCAAGGCATTGTAAAAAACTTCAGGTTCTTCTTCATCCACATTAGGGTTGTCCGAAATACGCAACCAATATATTGGTCGATCTTCGTGGGTCAAAATGGGACCAATTGGTGTACGTTCCGAAATCAAGTTAGGGTACTGTGCATGCATGGCATCCAGATTATCCAACATTTCTTGATAGGTTAAAAATCCACCCATTGAGCCCAACTCAAAATTTTCAGGTTCATAGTAATCATAAAAACCGACGCCCTGACAATCACCTACTGTTCGTTGACCTGCCGTATTTTCCAAATCTTCCTGATCTCTATTCTGACTGACATAATGTTCGATCACATCAGCAATTTCAATCGTGTATTCAAAACCCGCAGCTGTTATTTGTTGAATTTCATTAGTTGAAAAATCACTAGTAAAATATTTACCCGGTTGGTAATCTCCGTGTTCGGCATCTAAGCCAAGTCCGGCCAATTCGTCAATTGTTCTATTTTCTAAATTGATTTTTACCCGTGAGTACTGGGTAGTCTGGGCATTCAGTTGCGAAACAAAAAATAACGCAATGATTAGGGGTAATAGGTTTAGTTTCATTTTTATAAATTTTTAGGTGTCCTTCCATCCAAGAAATATGCAGTAAAATAAGGTAGTTTCTTCGTATTTCAAACCTTGCAACTCAATAGACGCCACAATGTCCAATCAGTTACAGTAAATGATTAAAAAATAGCCTTATATTTGCAGTCCAATTTAACTTAACCATAGAAGTTGTTTTAAGTTATTCCCTATGGCTGCGCGTAAGCCATTGATCCCGTGGATCTTCAGCTATATTAATTCCCGTAGCTTTGGCTACGAAAAGTAATATGAGTTTCGCCCACAGAATCAAGAACTCACACTCGCCTTTAGACGATAACTTTAAACAACTTCATTCAAAAAAAATTATGAAAGAAGTATATATTCTTACTGCCGTTCGTACTCCAATGGGAAGTTGGGGAGGTGCATTAGCAAAGTTCTCAGCTACAGAACTTGGATCATTTGCCATTAAGGGTGCTTTGGAAAGAGCAGGTGTTGACGCAGCTCAGGTCAATGAAGTATTCATGGGCAATGTATGTTCTGCTAATTTAGGACAAGCGCCAGCACGCCAAGCAGCCATCAAAGCAGGTATTAGCGATAAGGTACCTTGTACAACGATCAACAAAGTTTGTGCTTCGGGTATGAAGTCAATTATGTTGGGTGCACAAAGCATCATGCTAGGGCACAACGATATCGTAGTTGCAGGTGGAATGGAAAGCATGTCAAACATTCCTTACTACTTGCCAAAGGCACGTTGGGGATATAAGTTTGGTGAAGCACCAATGATTGACGGTCTACAAAAAGACGGTTTGGTAGATGTATACAATAGTTGTGCGATGGGTGTATGCGCAGATGCAACTGCAAAAAAATATGAATTTAGTCGCGAAGATCAAGATGCCTTTGCGATCCAGTCATACGAGCGAGCAGCCAAAGCTACTGAAGCTGGCCACTTTAAAAATGAAATTATCCCAGTTACGATTCCACAACGAAAAGGTGATCCAATCGTATTGTCAGAAGATGAAGAATACAAGAAAGTTCGTTTTGACAAAATACCTCAGCTTCGTGCTGCTTTCTCAAAAGACGGAACGGTAACTGCTGCCAACGCATCAACTATCAATGATGGTGCTGCTGCAACGATCTTGATCAGTAAAGAAAAAATGGAAGAACTAGGTCTTAAGCCTGTTGCGAAAATTTTATCATTTGCAGATGCAGCACATGAGCCAGAATGGTTTACTACTGCTCCTCCTCATGCGGCTAACAAAGCACTAGACAGAGCTGGTTTGAAAATAGATGATATTGATTACTTTGAAGTAAACGAAGCATTTTCTGTAGTAACCATGGCTTTCAACAAGGAGATGGGAATCACAGAAGATAAAGTAAATATCTTTGGAGGTGCCGTTTCTATGGGTCACCCTCTTGGTTGCTCTGGTGCGCGTATCGTCACTACACTTAACAGTGTTTTACATCACAATGGCGGCTCCAAAGGTTTGGCTGCGATTTGTAATGGTGGTGGTGGTGCTTCTTCGATTATTATCGAAAAGGTTTAAGCTACTTAGCAAACTAAACTTAGTCCCGAATCTTGATCACTCTATCGAGGTTCGGGATTTTTTTGGACGTAGTCTCTTCTTACGGGGATGGGACACGGATTCGACTGATAGAACAGATTCGGGACGGATTTTTCTTTAACCGTGAGGTCTTTTTCATCGTAAGCTCCTTTATCGTGCTCGATTTTCTGATGACTCAAATCAACAATCATTACATACCACGCAAAAAATCCGTCCCCTATCCGTTTCATCCGTTAGATCCGTGTCCCATCACCAAGCGAGCCCGTCTAATTCAAATACTTCCGAATAGCATCCAACATCGCATCCTCCGGAATGTCTTCTTTCAAATAACGTTTCATTACCTGAATCAAGTCAGCAGTCATTTGTTGATTAAACCCAAGTCGAAGACCAGCTTTATAACACAATCGCTCTTCCTCCTCTTTGATCACACCATCCACCCGCATAGTAAAAAGTAGATAATACAATATATTCATTCGCTCCTGCTCTCCTTCAGGTGGCTGCAGTTCAAAGGCATC
>CALGLS010000164.1 GCA_937959375.1 uncultured Saprospiraceae bacterium | reverse complement strand
TTTGGACTTGAATTATTTGTCAGGTTTGCTTGACGCAAATTATGAAGTGACTTGGAATCTTGGAGATGGAGATACAGTACATACATTTGCGGTCAATCATATTTATGAAAATGCTGGTGTTTACGATCTAGGATTAGAAGTCGTTTCGCCACAAGGTTGTATCTATAATTTTGATTATCCACAGTGGATTGTTGCAGAAGAACCGCCAGTTGCAGACTTTAGTTACTCACCCGATCCAGTCAATAAAAAAGAAGCTATTCAATTTGAAAATTTATCAGAACGTTCCGTTGCTTGGGATTGGAATATGGGAGAAGAATGGTTGAATGAAGAAAACCCCATTTGGCAATTTGCAACAGCCGGTAATTATGAAGTGGAATTATTTGTAAGCGATCAATACGGTTGTGAAGATTCGATTAGTCAATTCATCGAAGTGCTACCCGTTTTCAATGTCTATGTTCCCAATGCCTTTAGTCCAAATGATGATGGTGTGAATGACACCTTTCGTGCCTATTCAAATTGTCCACTCTACGATTTTAAAATGAAAGTATTCGATCGTTGGGGCGCTCAGATATTCGAGTCAGATGATATTGAAGAAGGTTGGAATGGCTTTCAGCAAAATGAAGGTTATGGTAATGGCGTTTATGTTTGGTTTGTCACTTATGTAGTGGATGATCGGGAGCGGATGTTGAAGGGGGATGTTACTTTGGTGAAGTGATTTTTGGGTTGGAAGTGGGGAGTTGGAGGTGGGAAGTTTCCCACTGACGGGGAGCTTCGCGATCGAGTGAACTTCCAACTCCCCACCTCCAACTTCCAACTCGCTCAATACTCACTAACCAATATCACCGTATCCTGAGGTAATCCATTTCGATGTATCTCGTAAAAAACACTACCACGAATGGGCTCATCATGCAGACTATCATAGCCCACACCAATGCACCAATGCTGACCGGCAGGAACTTTGTCAAAACATGCTTCTGCAAATTCGTTTGTTATGATGCTGTCGTTGTAAATGCTTAGATCATCATAACCAGGAAATTCGATTGTGTTGTATTTAATGTAGACCATGACGTTGGGCATACCTTCTTCATGATGCAAGGTTGCAATGCAAAGTTCACTACCTAGTAGTATCCGATCTGGACTACTTTTGTCTTTGCAAGAGCTGATGACAAAGACGAGTCCCAGTAGGACAAGTGTTGACAAGAGGAACTGATATTTGGAGTGTAATCTTTTCATAAGCTTTTACTTAAACGCACAATCAATATACGGAAGTATAGAGACATATGTTTTCGTTGATCTCTCTTTGTCTTCCGTTTATCTAAAAAAATGTCGTTTTCATTCCAATGGACTTAATTTCGAATGTAATTGTTGCGGACGTTCTGGTTTGTAGCAATAGTCTTTAGGAAATGATGGATAGTTTATAACTGTTGAGGGGGAAAAGTTTGAAAACGGAATAGGAAAATTCTAGAATAACGCGAAACACGTTTATAGGAAACTTCTGACTTCCAGCTCTCAATAACCTAATTCATCAAAAAAAAATAAATCAATGAGTCCATTCAAAAAATTCTTTTTGTTTTGCTCCGGTATTGACCTAAAGATTCTCGAAAAATGTCCTTCCGACGAAAATAAATATTTAGGTATTGGAGCTACTATTTTCTTTACAGGAATGCTTGCCTTTTGTTCGGCAGGTTATGCATTGTATACTGTTTTCGATTCTTGGCTAGCTGCTATTGCATTTGGTGTGCTGTGGGGAATGATGATTTTTAATCTAGATCGATACATTGTGTCGAGTATGAAAAGCCAAGGTTCTTTCGGTCGCGATTTTCTAGTTGCCTTTCCGCGTTTAGCATTAGCGGTACTATTAGCTTTAGTTATTTCCAAGCCATTGGAACTGAAAATTTTCCAAAAGGAAATTAACGCAGAATTAATTGTGATGGAACAAGAGGTTTTGAAAACTCAGGAAGATCGTGTGAAAGAACGCTACACCGCCGACATTATTTCCGACCAAAATCAAATCAAAATACTCAAGTCAGAACTTGAAGTAAAAACCAATGTACGAGATCAGCTGGCTCAAGAAGCAGTTAAGGAAGCAGACGGAACAGGTGGTTCCCAAAAAAGAAACATGGGTCCCATCTATCGCGCCAAAAAAACAGAAGCAGATAAAGCACAGGCGGAGTTGGATGCTATTTTAGCCAGCCACCTTCCACAGATTGCGGACAAAGAAAAAAGTATCCAAGAATTGGAAGGCAAAGTCCAGGCAGAAATCACTTCCCTCAAACGCAGCGCCTACGGTGGCCTAGCCGCACGAATGGATGCCCTCGATCGACTTGGCAAAAAAAGCGAAGCCATCTTACTAGCCAATATTTTTATCATGCTACTTTTTATTGCAGTAGAAACCGCTCCAATTATGGTGAAGCTAATCTCGCATCGAAGCCCCTACGATTTCCTTTTACATGAGCACGAGCACGTTTTCAAAATGGCGAACCTCGAAAACAATACCTTACTTTCTAACGCCGTCAAAAACAATTTGAAAGTAAATACGGAAGTAGAAATTTATCGCTCACAGGCTAAAGTCGCCTCAGAAAAAGCAGTGATTGATGCCAAGCTTCGAAAGAACTTAGAGGAAATTGGAAAAGGGAATTGGGATGTTAGTGTCGTCTAAAAATGTAAAACCGCAAAACGCTATGCTGAGCGTGTGTCGCTTAACCTTCGGCGCAAGCGAAAGCTTTAGCGGAGGCACAGCGTAGTCGAAGTATGATAAAGTTAAAATGTAAAAGTGTCCGAAATTTCCGTCTTCGTATTTAGGAAGGTCGACCGCGAACAAAAAACTCAAGTTCAAGTTCAAGTTCAATTTCAAACTCAAGCTCAAATCCCCTCAAACGCGTCCTGTGTGAAATTGAGCTTGAGTTTGATACTTGAGCTTTAAAAAACTTTCCTCCCCCTACATCCCCACAGCCTCCCGAAAATCCTCTGCCGATTCAATCACCTCCGCTATCGTCAACATATCAAAGGTATAATTTGGATTTTGCTGCAAAGCATCAAA
>CALGLS010000163.1 GCA_937959375.1 uncultured Saprospiraceae bacterium | reverse complement strand
CTGGCTGCCTGTAGCGGAATATCTTGTTTTTGATTTTTAATCAAATTGATGACCATCTGTTGCGCTTGAAAACCTACATATGAAACTAATAAGGTATGATCGCCTTTTGGTAATTGCAAGGCGTAAAAACCAAAGCTATTGGTACTAACACCTTGTGAAGTTCCTTTTACAGAAACGGTTGCTCCAATTAAACTTTCACCTGATTGTGCATCATTGATATAACCACTGATGGTGTAAAGTTCATTCGATTCGGAAAGCGGGGGAGTCTCTTGACCAATTGCAGGTTCGTGCAAAATAATTTGTCCATCAATAATACTGTGCGCAATACCCAGTTTCTGGCAAAGCAAGTTGAGTGTGTTTTCTAAACTCTTATTTTTAATTTTGAAACTGACTGTTTGTTCGGTGTCAATAAGTTTAGAACTATACGAAAAATCCATTCCGCTTTGATCTGTTATTTCTTGCAAAAGATCTTCTACAGAAATATTGGTAGACTGAATATTGATGTTTTGCGCTAAGCAAATATTTGATCCAAATGTCAGTAAAGAAATAGTGAGAAAGCAAGTAAAGAAATTCCGTAAACTACCACTAGTTACAAGTCCCGGAAATGACGGTTTGTTGGCCATTTGTAGTAGCTTTTAGGGTTAAGGTTTTTTCGATAATGCGAAGAATAGCATCAAGTGATTTGTCTTGATAAGTTGCAGTGATTGGACAGTTTTTTAAATCAGCATTAGCCAAAATTACATTTGCATGAAAGGTTCGATTGAGATCGTAAACTACTTTTTCTAGTCGCTCATTTTCATAAACGAGTCGTTTGGTTTTCCATGCTAAAAAGTTAGGGTCATTATTTATTTGCTCGCTAAGTTGCTGACTTGATTTTACGTAAGTACCCACTTCACCTTTGGTCAAAATAACTTTTTGATCGCCAACCTCCATGGCTACTGTTCCAGAAGTTACCATCACTTGAATGAGGTCTTGCGATTCACGCGAGTCAACATAAAAGGAAGTTCCTAAAACAGTAACGTTGACATTTTGTGTGTTGATTATAAATGGATGACTAGTGTCTCTTGCTACGTCAAAAAAAGCATCGCCTTTGAGTTGTACTTGTCGACTTCCATCAGTGCCGACCGAGTAACTTGCCGTTGAGAATTGGTTTAATGCGATTTGACTACCATCTGTTAGTGCTTGTTCTTTTACTTCGCTTTCGCTAAAAACGGTGACTTCATTTGCTCCATCAGTAATTTGAAATAACCAGATCGAAGCAACGACCAAAACGGCAACTGCCGCAGCAATTTTCAAAAATAAACCTTTTCGTTTTGGCTTCAAAGCCACCACTTGCGCACTAACTGATATTTGTTGTTCAACTGCTTCCCATTCGTCATTAATATGGATGGCGTTATCTACTACTTTTGTGTTTGCCTTTAACCATGCTTGACGCAAAGCAAGAAATTCCTGTTTGTTGCTGGGATCTGCCATTACCCATACCTCCAACTGCTGCACTTCAGCCTCAGTAGCATTGCCGCTTAGGTATTTTGAGCTAAGCTCTAGATAATCGATATTTTTATTTTCTTCTTTCATTTATAATGATTGCATTGTCGAGCAATCGGACTCATCTATATTTAGTACACTATAACTTGCCAGTACCCTATGTTTTACCAAAAGTAGTTTGTTCCAAACAACACCAAAATATACAAATAATCACCCAAGTCTTCACGTAAACTCCTCAAAGCCCGCGACATATGTGCCTCTACCGTTTTTTTAGAGATGTCTAGCTTGTCAGCAATTTCTTGATATTTTTTTCCTTCATAGCGACTCAATTCAAATACCAGTCGGCATTTATCGGGAAGTCGATTAAGGGCTGATTCAATTCGGTTCTGTAACTCATCAACAGCCATATGGTTTTCTTCGAAGGCAATATCCACCTCGTGAATGTCCACATCAAGGATGCGACTACGGTATTTTTTTTGATCACGGATATGGTTGAGGCAACGATTTTTTACGGAAGTAAACAGATAGGAGCGGATGGCTTTGTTTGGATCCATTTGCGCACGATTTTCCCAAAGATGGATGAAAATCTTTTGCGTAATGTCACGAGCAGTGTCCATGTCACCAACAAACTGAACGGCAAAGTTACATAAATGCACAAAGTGGCTCTTGAAGAGTGCTTCAAAAGTGGCTTTATCCAAAATGCTATTCGCCTTGTTTTCGGGCATTGGTTGATTAGAGTTTTGTTGAGAACAAGTTACATTGAATAATTAAAATATTGAAATTCAATATAGGCTTAGACGTCTTTGGATTAAAAACGTTTAAAATAATTTGGGAATAGATAAAATTGAAAACCTATTCCTCACCAAAAAGCATTCGCAAAACAGGCATCACCGTTTCAGCTCTATCTTCATCAATTCCTTCACCCGTTTGTTCGCTTTGATCTTCTGCTAATATACGCGCAGCAAGCGCCAGCATCTTCTCTCGCTCATTGGCTGAAAAGCCAGAAAAAGTCCGACGCAACAAAGGTAAAATGTTTTGAAATTCATCTATCTGAATACCCGATACCCATTCATCTAAAATATTCCAAAGCGACATATTGTGAATCAACAGCAAGCCACTTCCGTGCAAAAATCCTTCTAGCCAATGCGCTGCTTCCATTGGATTATTGCCTCGTGAAAGTGCATAGTACATCTGACTAGTAGTTTGATTCAAATCAATGATAGAGCGATCAAATAGAATGCGATTTGCACCGCCATTGAGAATGCCTTTTATTTTTGGAAGGCTGCCAAGTTGTTCCAGTGCTTTATACCAATCTTTTTCATAGCGTTTGTTTTCCAGCAAATGGATGATGCGATTTGTATGAATAATTTTGGTGAAAACCTGCTTCGATAAATCATCGTCAATTCCAACACAAGCAGTCGGGAGCGCTACACAAATTCGTGGAATGATCTGCTCAATTACTTCTTCTATAGCTAGAGTGTTGAGCTTGCGAGCAGAGCCGTAGCGAAGGGCATGTACCAATGGCGCTAGCGCATCCATGAGGTGAAAAACATCCTTGGTCATCGCAGTACTCGCCTGTAATTCACGAACCACTTCCGGTACAATTTCAATGAGGTCTGCTTTCAATACCTGTTCAACAAGTTCCGTCAGTTCTGACAGTTTTTGAACCTCCTTGACATCCGAACGAACCTTGCGAATCGCCGCTTCATAAACGGTGTTGCCCCACATGCCAGCCTCTATGGTTTTGATCGCGAAATCTGGTAACCATTTCAATTTCCAATATTCTTTGAAGCGCCCGGTGTTGGATGGAGGACTCGGTTTGAGCTGTCCCCATTTGATGCCAATCAAATTCAAACGATGCAATAACAAACTTTTTTTATGATCGGTTTCATCTCGTAAGTCAATACCACCTTGTATATTTTTGGCAGTGGCTTTTAGCCAAAGTGATTCACTAGATTTTCGATATTTAGTCAAACGAGTTGACTTAATCCACTGTTCCAAATCTTTTTGTAAGGGAACCATTGGAATCGATTCCGGAACCTGACCAATTACATCACCAGTAATTAATTTTTTAAAAATCAAATCCATCTTCTCCTCATAGCCATCGCAATAAACAGAGATAGCAGCTTCTTTCAATTCGTCAATTCCAGGCAAGGGTAAATTGCGCATAGTTGCTAAAGTACGTGCCAAACGAACACCCTCTATGACGTGCGCCGATGACGTAGGTAAATCTTCTTCACGTAACAACATCGCTGCTTTTGTCATCCAAATGGTAGTAGCATCGTCTCGGTTTTCAAAAAGAATATGGTACCAAGCTGGCGATAAAGTTCCAGCACCATATCCGCTAAGCGAAGACAGTCGTTCGTAGTTCCATGGAATCCAAGTTGATTTGGTACTCACTTTTTTTATACCACGAAGGAGTGTATTGTCTGCAGCAGGTTTAAATGACGTTAAGTCAAAAAGCGCAGGTGTATGCCAAGCCCCACAAACAACAGCAATTTTTTCAAAACCATCTTTGATGGCCTGCCGAATCGTCTTACGCATAAACGCCTCGCGCAACAAGTCTCGCGGATCAACCACCGCTTCCATGTCGCGAATACTGCACATCAAATCAGTGATGGCAGGAAAAATCTCTATTGGATTATTGGCCGATTCGAAAGTAGCTTCCCACCATCTTTCTCGATCGCTGTAGCCTGCCAATTTTGCTAGATAGGCCATCGGATCTTTTTGTAAAAGACGTCGGTGTTTTTTTTCTTTTTCAGAAATATTTGGGCTGTCAATTTTTAATTGCAATTTTTCTTTTTCTGCAGCATCTAGTGCAAACTGAACAGAGTATGGAAGGTCCATGTATTGGATAGGGACTTCGTTTTTTAAACCAAATTTAATGGCCTGCCACTCGGGTGAAAAAACAGCAAATGGGAAATAAGCTGCTTGGTCTAAGTTTTTAGTATTGTAAACCAACATGGCTAGCGGCGGAACTAAATCTTCCATCGCGACATTAGCGATTAGGGCTTCTGCATCAGCTGGACCTTCCACGAGTATGCAGTCTGGTTGCAG
>CALGLS010000162.1 GCA_937959375.1 uncultured Saprospiraceae bacterium | reverse complement strand
TTTTGAGTAAACCAATTTTCCATCCAATCCAAATATATCAACCATCCCATTTTGGAAATCAGCTCCTAAATCGAAATAGACAACATCTGCAACAGGGTTGGGGTACATCATAATTGCTTCCAAATTATTTTCTTCAACGGGTACAATTGGGCCAAAAATAAATTCAAAATTTTGTGCAAACTCATAACTATTCCCACAAGTGTTGACCGCATCCCAATTCACCGACCAGGTCATCATACCTCGGAGATCAGGATAACCACCTTCGTTGAAAAGCGAATAAGCACCAGGTTGAATGCCATTGCCCTTTAGATACAACATGGCATCTTGAACTTCTTCTGGACTGGTAAAGCCACTACCAGCTGCTGACATGCAAGCGGGTAATGCTACAATAATTTTATTTGCCGGAAGGCCATTGAAAAAGCCACCATCGGTGTTGAAACCTTCTATAGTTGCTTCTGTCATAGCAACAATGAAATCAGGAGTTGCTTGCTCGTAAATGTTGCCGTCAATTCCAAACATGGTTCCTGAATTATATAATTGAACCATCATCAAATCAATCGAATCACGAAGTGCATCAATCAAAGGAAGATAGGAGCCCCAGAAGCCACCAAAAGAGGATTGACCTCCCTGAACATATGCTGTTTCAGGTGCCATTGTGAGCAATAATTTTTTGTTATGGGTCATGTAGTAGTCCGCCATAATTTCTTGGATTCCAGAAATTAAATTAACAATAGGAGGGTCTACAGGAATACTAATGCTTCCGCCACTGATTTCCAATGAGCTACTTTCCAAATCAATGTCAATGCCGTCAAAACCATAGGTTTCTATGATGTCGGTCATAGAAGTAACAAACGTTTCACGCTCATTAGCATCGTCCAATTTGATAGAAACATTTGCGCCACCAACGCTGATCAAAACTTTTTTTCCCTGTGCTTGTAGATTTTGAATTTGAGTGATAAACTCAGTTTCGCTTGTTTGACTTGGCGTAAAATCCATGTCGTAGTCAGTGCCTGCTAGGGGAGTTGCGAATGAGATGTTGATTACATTATATCGATTGTCGATTTGGTCGAGTTGGATATAAGGTGCGTTTGGAGTATTCCAATTGTGTATGTAACCCACCAGTGCTTTCGAAGGAATTTGTGAAAATGCCAGACTTGAAAACAGAACAGTAATAAAAAGTGTAAAGGTTTTTTTCATGATCGAGGGGTTTAGGTAAATGCCGAGTCAATTATTCTGAGCTCTTCAATTGCTTTGTGTAAGATAGGGTAGTGTTTTTGGATTGACAAAGATAAAAGGAACAAGCTTTAAATAAAAGTTGTATGAGCCCCTAAGTTGCATGTATGATGTAGGAGCTTAGCTGCTTGTGATATACTTATAGTTACGAAAAAAATACACCAAAGACTTCCCAAAATGAATCTCTAGCTAAGACAGTATAAAAGAACAAGGCTCCAAGCCATCCATGAAAAATACCTAGCACGTAGAGATTTTTCTTTTTAAGGTATACGATGGTATATAGAATAGCTAGTAGGAAAGTGCCAATAATCAACAAGTTAAAAGGGTAGTGTACTGCTGCAAAAATAATGGAAGTACTAAGGATGATGGCAAAATATGGAATAGATGTATGCTCCATGTCCCTTAGGTTTCCGGCAATTAAAGCTACGATAATAAATTGTTGGATGGTTCCCCAAATGGGATAAAGGAGAAGAAGGGGAAGTATGTGCCAACTAAGAATATTGGTTTCGAGATAATGACCAATGATGAAAAATGCGACAGCGCTAATGACTCCAAAGGGTAAAATTATTTTGAATGTTTCCTTAAAATCTTTTCGGGTGAAGCCCCAATATTGCAGAATACCTTTGTCGTTTTTGTGGCGAATAAAAATGTAGGCAACCCAGAACAGAATGGCAGCACTGATGTAAAGAAATCTCAAATTGAGCCAATCCATAAAAACGAATTTGCCAAGTCCGGTCAGAACGACTGCTAGTATTTCTAGCCATCTTCTTTTGTCTGTTATTTTTTGGACTGGCATTTTATTTATCATTCTAACTTTTTTAATAATTCGTCAATCTCCTCTTTGTATTCACCTTCTGGATCACGTTCTTGCGCTAACTCAATACATTCTTTAGCATCCTCCATTTCCTCTAACACTATTGCTGCTTTTGCTAAAAGTAAATAAGGATAACTAATGTCTGGATTGATGTCAATCGCGTCATTGATCAACTCTACACCATCATCCATTTGGTCAAGGTGAGTTAGTGTATAACCCAAATAGGCTAGGGCTAAGGGGTGATTTGAGTTTAACGCTTTGGCCTTTTCTAACTGTATTTTTGCAGATTCATAATCTTTTGTTTGAAGATAAGCGAAACCTGTACTTGTATAGGTCGAAATTTGGTCCATGTGTTCAAATTCTTCAGAAGCTTGCAATTTGAGATAGTCCTCAATAGCTGCTGCATACTTCTTTTGTTTGGAGCGCATGTCTGCTCGCAATGCTATGAAAGCAATGTTTTCTGGTTCGATTTCCAGCACCTTATTTGCAATTGCTTCAGCAGATTCATTGTCTCCCATTTCCATGTCAATGGCTGCTAGTTTTTCATAGTACAAAACATTTTGATCATCGAGACTGATTAATTTTTTAGCATCAGCTCTTGCTTCGTCGATTTGTCCTACTCGAAATAAATTGTCTAACCGATAGTAATAGGCAAATTCAAAGTTCGGATCAACTTCAATTGCTTGATTGAAATAATCAATGGCCTCAGTTGTATTCCCCTGAAAAGAAAGAGACATGCCTTTGTAAAAAAGCCCATCCTTTAGAAATTCAGCATCATTGCTGTTGATGAGTTCGTTTGCTGCTCGTTCTACTCGTCCGTAGTTTCCAATTTGGAGTTGCTCCTTGGCGTATTTTAATCGCTCTTCTAAATGTGAATTGTTCATATGCCCAAAGCTAAAATATTTTGTGGAAATATTGTAATCTGCTATAGGGGTTTCTTTGGTTGAGGTGTGGACTTTGGACGGTTTTATATTTTGTAGTCGGACTGAACAGGTCGATCAAGAATGCAAGTTATCTTAATACTTTGACGATATCTTTAGATACATTTTACATTGAGTCTCTTTTTCGAAGGTTATAATCAATTGCTGGTCGACCTGTAAAGTCCAGGGTCCGATGCTTATGTGCTTGGGCTCATCTGTCGCCCAATTACTGCTACAAGTTATAATGATTTACAATAAGTTGAGCAGCCTCAGTCGCAGTAATGTCCGTATTGTCAATTGTAAAGATTTCTTTCTTTGGGAGGTCACCTACTTTTGTATTCGTTTGATAATGCTCTTCGTCATACAACAATAATTTTTCAGAAAACTCTAGGTCGCGCTTTAAAGGTTTGTGTGCTAGGCGATGTGGATGTTTGTTTCGTTTTAGTCGTTCTGTTAGCTCGGTTTTCAACTCGACAAAGATTGCTGGTGCTGCGCCTTCAGCTTCAAAAAAATTTACAATTTCATCAACATATTCTTCATCCTTTTTATCATCTATAGCCCAGACCATCGTAAAGATGAGTCCTTTTAAGTCACTTTTAGCGATGGTTTTAAAAATTCCAAAACGAATGTACTTATCTAAGGCACTAAAGTTCGGAGTACCAAAGTCAAAGAACTCATGAACCAAATCAATAGACATGTGGTT
>CALGLS010000161.1 GCA_937959375.1 uncultured Saprospiraceae bacterium | reverse complement strand
ATTCCTTCTTCCCAGATCATGGAACGGCTCGCTCAGTACATCACCTCCGATGGAACAAATTACGAGAAGCGCCTACAGCGACTAACCTTGAGTGGCCAAAACAAGTTTGAACTCTTTGATATTTTCTTTCCACTTGAGTTTGGTTCTGTTGATTCGTTTCAGCTACAGCTAAAAAATCTTAAAACCGAAGAGACGATTACTGCAACGGTAGAAGCAATTAGTAAAACGAAAAGAACTGCTATTCTTTCTGAACGCTATCCTGACATGAACAACAGCTTCGAAGATGGTTGGAATTTTAAAACTTTAGATGAGCAAACTGCTATTTTAAAAATGCATTCTTTCGCAACTTTTAACACTGATTTTGAATGGAAAAAATTTCTTAAAAATGTATTTAATGAACTTAAGACAAATAACATTAGCAATCTAATTATTGATATTCGTGGCAACGAAGGTGGAGACAATGAAGTCGTTGAGTATATCCTCAAACAAATTATCAAAGAAAAAATAACGATTAAAAACATCCCTACTACTAGCGCCTATCGCAAAATTCCAGAAGATATAAAACCTCATATCAACACCTGGGACAAACGACCTTTTGACTGGGGAAAACTTGCAAAAAAACAAGCCAATGGAAAATACATTATTAAACAACCATTAGCTGGAAAAACAAAAACATACAAACCAAATAAAGACGGTTTTAGAGGAAACACTTTTTTATTGACCGACGCTGAAAATAGTTCTGCCACTCACATCATGGCAACTTATGTGAAGCGATACAAACTCGCCACTATTGTAGGACAAGAAACTGGAGGAAGTCAAATGGGTGTCAACGGAGGTTATATGTTTTTCCACAGGCTTCCCAACAGTAGAGTTGAAATTGATATTCCTATTCTGGGAATCAATCTCTTCCCTACTAATGCTTCTACACCTACCGGTGGTATTCAACCAGATGTCAAAGTTGAGAAAAACGCAATGGATTTTATCAATGGTGTAGACACTGAACTAGAAAAAGTCCTTCAACTGATTAAATAAAGCTATTCATTTTCAAAAAAAATAAAATCACTAAACATGAAAAAGATAACCATCCTTCTTTCCATACTTCTTATCAGCTGGAACAGTAGCGCACAAATTTATGGCAATAAAAAAATCGCTACCGAAACATTTTCATTAGCAGAAATACAAACATTGGAAATCAACCTTTCTGCAAAAGTCATTATTGACATGGAAGGTAAACCTGAGATTACAATAACAACAGACAGTAACCTTATCCCCCACATCAATCGAACTATCAAAAATGGGCGACTCGATCTCACGCAATTAAAATGGATCGAACCATCTCAAGAAACGATCGTCAACATTGGGGCACCTGCACTTCGCAAACTCATCACTGATGCACATGGCGACTATTTTGTTCAAAACATCAATGGTAAGCAATTCAATGCCATCTGCAATATTGGAAAACTACAACTTGATGGAAAAGTTGAAGCATTAAATCTTATTGCCAAATCCGCTAATGTAGATGCGAGCAAACTCATTGCCCAAAATGCAGATATCACCATTACTGGTTGGGGAGAAGTAAGCGCAAATGTGGAAAACAAACTCAGCTCTTCTGTCAAAGAAAAGAGTGCATTAAAATTAGTCAAAGAACCAAAAGAATTAGTAGGTGATGCCCCCGAAAAAGCTAAGAAAAGAACGGATAAAAGCATTTTCAAAAACGCTCGTTTCATTGATCTCAAAATAAAAAACAACTCGTTTAATCGAAGACAATTCGTGGTGGTAGGACCTAAGAAAAGTGGCTCATTTTTTAGTTATGGATTCCCGCTATGGCCAGGACAAATTAAGAAAGAACGTTGGTCTATTGGCACTAAAGTCTATAAAAAGAGTCGATGGGGTTTACGGAAACTGTTGGTGACGATTACTGCGGAAGATGAGGGAAAGACCGTGGACTTGTTTGAGTCGAAATAGGTTTTGAATTAAATAGACTACAATTCTATATGGTAAAAACACGATAGACCGAAATCAGATATTTGAACTTTAAAACTAGAACTACAAAAAGAAATCCCGAATCTGCTTTTCGCAAATTCGGGATGCTTTATTTTGAAGTTGTTTGTAAAAAATTAGAACTAGCCCAACACACTCTGCGCCTTCTCCACCGCCTTATCAAGTCCTGACAAATCCTTGCCACCAGCAGTTGCAAAGAATGCCTGTCCACCACCGCCACCTTGGATTTCTTTTGCCAATTCACGTACGATTTTACCAGCATCCAAATCCTTTTCTTTCGTCAGGTTTTCGCTGATCGCTACAGTCAACTGTGGCTTCCCATTCACCTCCGCACCAAAGATAATTACCGCATTGGTCAATTCATCTTTTAATTGAAAAGCTAGTGTCTTAATCGCTTTTGAGTCACTTAGCCCGATGCGACTTGCCACAAAGTTTACCCCATCAACTTGCTTCACTTTCGCTTTCAATTCATCTTTCAAATTACCAGCTTGAGCCGATTGCATCTTCTCGATTTCTTTTTTCAAACCTTTGTTCTCCTCCTGTAAAGCAGCCACACTTTTTGAAACTGACTTTGGATTTTTGAACATCATTCTAATCGCATTCAACTCTTCTAATTCTTTGTTGATAAAAGCTTCAGCTGCCTCTGCTGTGATACCTTCTATACGACGCACACCTGATCCTACGGCACTTTCTGAAGTAATTTTAAACAAACCGATATCACCCGTTGCCGGCACATGCGTACCTCCACACAATTCGCTAGAGAATCCTTTTTCGAAAGTAATCACACGAACCGTATCACCATATTTCTCACCAAACAACATCGTCGCTCCAGAAGCTTTTGCCTCATCGATTGGCATGTTGCGCACTTCTTCTAAAGCGATATTTGCGCGAATTTTTTGATTAACAATCTGTTCAATTTTAGCCAATTCCTCGTCGCTTACTTTTTGAAAATGAGAAAAATCAAAACGCATTCGCTTTGGGTCAACCAACTGACCTTTCTGCAAAGCATGATCTCCTAAAACCTCATGCAGCGCAGCATGCACTAGATGCACCGCTGAGTGATTTTGAGAAATTGCTTTTCGTTTTGGTGCGTTTATTTCTGCTTTTACTGTTCCGTCAAATTGCTTTGGCAATGCCTTTACAATATGTACCGTCAATTCATTTTCTTTCAAGGTATTGAGCACTGGAATCTTTTCGTCACCAATCCATAACAAACCAGTATCGCCAACCTGTCCACCACTCTCTGCGTAAAAAGGTGTTTTATTTAAAACAACTTGATATTGTTCTTTACCTTTTATAGTAACCGTTCTGTACTTAATGATTTTGGCATCTTCCACCACGTAATCATCATAACCGACAAACTCAACTCCTGCTTCACCCGTTACGTCCATCCAGTCACCCGTTTCTTTTTGTGCGTCGGCGCGCGAACGTGTTTTTTGTTCCAACAATGCTTTTTCAAAACCTTCCTCATCAATGGTCCATCCTTTTTCAGAAGCAATCAAACGAGTTAGATCAATTGGAAAACCAAACGTATCGTATAATTCAAAAACAGCCTGACCATCTAGTTGATCATTGGTAGCTTTTAGATTATCAAAACGTCCAAGTCCTGCTTCTAAGGTTCGTAAGAAAGACTTCTCCTCTTCCATAATTACCTTAGTCACAAAATCTCGTTGTGCATCCAACTCTGGGAATACATCTTTAAAGTCATCTGCCAACATGGCAACCAACTTATGCAAGAAAGGTTCTTTGATATTTAAGAAGGAATAATAGTATCGAACTGCTCTTCGCAAAATACGACGGATCACATAACCAGCTCCACCGCTAGAAGGCATTTCGCCATCTGCAATTGTAAAAGCCACTGCTCTTATATGGTCAGCAACCACACGCATCGCGATATCTGATTTTGCGCTAAGCTCATAACTGTTGGTATATTTAATACCCGATTCCTTTTCTATAAATTCAATAGTTGGACGGAAAATATCTGTATCGTAATTAGACAATACACCCTGCATCGCCATACACAAACGTTCAAACCCCATTCCTGTATCGATGTGACTTGCCGGCAGTTTTTCTAATCCACCATCTGCTTTACGGTTGAATTGAATAAAAACAAGATTCCAGATTTCTACTACCTGAGGATGATCCATGTTTACTAATGATTTACCGTCAATTTTTGCGCGGTCTTCATCAGAACGTAAATCGATATGGATTTCAGAACAAGGTCCACATGGTCCCGTGTCTCCCATTTCCCAGAAGTTGTCTTTTCGATCAAAAGGAAGGATACGATCTTCAGCGATCCACTTTTTCCAAAACTCGCCAGCTTCCGTATCCTTTTCTAAGTTATCTTTTTCATCACCTTCAAATATGGTAATATAAATGCGGTCTGGGTCAAGCCCAAATTCCTTAGTTAAGAGCTCCCATGCCCATTCAATAGCCTCCTCTTTAAAATAATCTCCGAAAGACCAGTTGCCAAGCATTTCGAACATCGTATGGTGATAGCTGTCAATTCCTACCTCTTCCAGGTCATTTTGCTTACCAGAAACACGCAAACATTTCTGCGTATCTGAGATACGTGGGTTATCTGGTACTCCGTTACCTAAAAAATAATCTTTGAACTGATTCATACCAGCATTGATAAACATCAATGTGGGGTCATTCTTGTTCACAAGAGGAGCTGAGGCTACAATCTTATGCTGCTTACTTTTGAAAAAATCTAAAAATTTCTGTCGGATTTCGCGAGATTTCATAATTGGACACAATCTAAATGGTTAACTTATAAGGTTTTATGAGATGAAAAAAAATTTAAAAAACTGATTTTTCATCAAAAATCACCTATTTGCTTATTTTGACATTAAAAATAAATTTAATGTTGTAATTTATTTGATTATAGTATTAAAAAAAATGTTAATTCTTGACTGTCAATGCATTAAATACTTTGGCAAAACTTTTGAATTTCAAAAACTTGCTCTACTTTTGACGTCGCATACTATAGATAACTAACAATATTGAATGTTTTTAGTGCCCCAAAAGTACTCTTTTTGAACAATCAATTAAAGTCTTCTTCGAGAATGATGAAAAGAGAAAAATTTGTTTACAACACTCAAAGCCTCCGTTACGAGAAAGTTGTCGAACCCTTACGAATAAGGTTACTCAAAATATTTGGGTTTGTTTCGGCAGTTGTAGTAGCGGCCTTTGTTTTATTATCAG
>CALGLS010000160.1 GCA_937959375.1 uncultured Saprospiraceae bacterium | reverse complement strand
TCGTTAGGTAAATCAAAAACGCCTTCTCCCTTTCGAGCTCCTTTCCCATTGCCAGCAGCATAATAATAAGCGGAAGCGGTACAGTCATCGTCGGCAGGCACCAAACCATAGGATTCAAAACCTCTACCACTTACATCAATGTTGCCACTCAACTCCAAAGAAGATTTGCATTCAAAGGCTAGGATGCCTCCTGTGTTCCCATCCCAACTTTTGCAAGTCAAATTATTGCTTACCACAACGGGAGACTGATAGATGGGAACCTTTACAATCTGAACAGCAGCGTCTACATCATAAGTTCGTTCAATCGGTTCTTTCATATAAAGCCAATTGCCATCAATCGAATCGATGTGGTTGAACTCATAATGCCCCGCACTTCCATAGTCGAGGATGTTTCCAAAGTCAGAAGTATTCGTTAAGTCGATCTCAACGCCCTTCATTTGAATGAGGAGTATTTTGTCACAATCAAAAAAGTCTGTTGTCGTGCTGATCTGAATGCGATCGTTTGTGAAGTCGATGGATTCTACTTTTGCGTAAGCGTTAATGACACCATTTATTTCATCACTTTGCGCGCTGACGCATAGCATTGAAAATGCTAAGACCGTAGTTAGACAAAAAGTAGAAAAGGAGGAATGCATAATCGTTTTAGCTCAAGCTTAAAAAATAAAAGAGTTCGCGTTCGCGTATCCACAATATAGCAGCGGTTTGGCCAGCCCACCACGGTGGAAAGCTGGTGCTGATAGAGTCTCAAACAGCAATCTGAAACAAGGACTCAGGTATTATCTAGAAGAGAACCAAAAGCCAAAGAAATAATCCTATCAGAGGTCCAGCTAATGGTTTTATCGTTCAAAAGACCGTAATAACTAAGAATTTACACATCAAGTCTACACTATCCACGCTTAAAGTTATAGATTTTACCGCTCACCACCTTATTTTTCACCTCTAGCCTCGTTTTTTGTTCTAGATGCGCTATTTTTGCTCCCAATCATAGGATTTCTCTTATTTTGAGCAAGAGCTCCACAACACAAATCGCTACAAATATTTAACACAATGAGCAAAACTGATAAGATCAAAGCTAAGTTGGAAAGATGGGCTACTGAGGTTTGGTACTTTTTGAAAAGTTTTACCTTTTGGAAAAGTTTCCTAGGCATTATCGGCATGTACGTCATTTTCCTATTGTTGACTTCTCAGTGGATGCATTGCTATACCAATCATGGTGAATCGTTACAAGTACACGATTACATCGGAATGGATTTAGATGATGCCATGAAAAAAGCTAGTGATCGTAGTTTCTCCATCGTGGTAAACGACTCCATTTACGTGGAAGGGAAGGCACCTAATATGGTGATCAGCCAAAATCCAAACCCACTTTCAAGAGTAAAAGAAAAACGAAAAATATATTTAACAGTAACCAAGCAGGTGGCTGAGTTAATGACACTACCCAACCTTTATGGAGGAAATGATGATTATGTTTCTTTCCAAAGAAAACTAAAACGAATTGGCGTTAATTCTCGAATCGTAGGTCGTCGCTTTAGTAGCAAACTAGAAGAGAATACCATCCTTGAAGTTATTTTTAAAGGAGATACCATTACTGAAAAATTGGATTCGCGTTTTCAAGTTGCAAAAGGAAGTACGGTTGATTTTGTAGTAACAGAACGTGGTGGAGGCAAGGTGCCCATTCCTAATCTGATTTGTCAAAAATACGATGGGGCTCGTTTCATTGTTGGAAATTTCAATCTTAATGTCGGCTCTATCATCGAAGATGCTACGGTGACTAATAAAAACAATGCCTACATCTGGAAGCAGGTGCCAAAATACCGAAAAGGTGGAAAACTCCGAATTGGTGAACAAATTGATTTATATCTGACACAACGAAAACCCGACAATTGTAACCCTGACGATCAAGACAATATCGAGGTAGACCCCCAAGGGAAACCTGAGGATAAACCTGAAGATGATATAAACTCAGATAGTGGTGAAGAAGAAGATGAGGAGTTTGAATAGCAAGTAGCTGTCACTACCTTTATTAACAGGATTAATACAAGCAACAAATACCACTTATTTGCGTTTTTTCAATTGATACTAGTAAATGTGTTTAAAGCGGGGATTTGGTCAAAAAGCGGGACGTTTTTCTTAGTCGTGGAGTGTATCTGGCGCTAATCAGACTCCTCGGTCAAAAAAACTTCTACGTTCTCACTTCCAAGTTCCTACAAATTTGAATACATTTTCATTAAAGACTAAATCACCCTAGCAGACAAAAGTCTGTTGCTCACAACCCAATATCACTGATGCGAATTATCATTACACTTTTACTTTTTATAATCGGTTTTTCATCCTTAGATGCGCAGGTAACAGTTGTCCCGCTGGAATCTAACTTTGTTCTAAAAAAGCAAGCTGCAGTAAAAGAGGCCATAAGGATGGAACGTTACCAACAATCCTATGCAGCGGAAGCAACGACTTCTACAGTGCTAGATTGTAACAATGAAGATGGCGTCTACTTTTCAGGAGAAACCATTTACCTTGTAGCTGGTGACTCGGTTGAACTTTGTTTTGTTATCAATGAAATAGATACGCTCTACGATGTGAGTATTAATCTTACTTCAGGAACTTCTGAATTGAATGAAGAAATGAATTGTGTTACTTACTTTTCTGAAGTAGGAACTATTCTGGATCTAACCGATACCATTCGAGTTAATAAATGCGATACTATTGGTTGCCTTGAATTTTTCTACCCAGTTGTGGTAAAGCGTCCAAACGAGACGATCATGATAGCTGAGATGGAATTAGAGCAGGAAGAAGAAATTACTATTTGTACGCCACCGCTTAATTTACCGGGTGAAATACACTCAACCAGTATTATGGTTTGTGGTACTGATCCTGCTTTAGGCGAATTGTATAATGTTGATTTTTCAGACAATTGTTTTGATTATGTTGCTAGTCGATTTGCTGAACCAGATGAGATATGCTTTGAAATCTGTGACGAATATTGCGTCTGTGATACGTACACCTATTCGTTTACAACAGTTGTAGATGGTCTTGACTATCCTTTTATAGATGATTTTTCTTATCCTGGTCCACGTCCAAATAGAAGAAATTGGTTGAATGATGATGTTTTTGTAAATACAACGTTGGCTTTTCTGCCGCCTTCAGTTGGTGTAGCTACTTTTGATGGCCTTGATGAAACAGGATCACCTTATGGTACTGGAGTAGGTCGTGCAGATTTTCTAACGTCTAATTACTTTAACCTGAATGGTTCTGATACTGATTTGTGGTTGAGTTTCTGGTTACAAAATAAAGGAATCACCTACGAGTCTAACGCTGGTGATGTTTTTGAATTAGAATTCAGAGACGGAAACGGAGATTGGGTAACCATCTTTACTAAGGACGGAGACGACTTTGCCTTCCTAGAGCGAGACACTTTCCAATTTTATAAATTCGAATTGGAAGAAGAATTTTTACATGATGAATTCCAATTCAGATTTGTAAGTACAGCAGGACTAACTAGTATGAATGATACTTGGCATCTTGATTATGTCGTGCTTGATCAAACTGAG
>CALGLS010000159.1 GCA_937959375.1 uncultured Saprospiraceae bacterium | reverse complement strand
AGTAAAAGTTTGTTTGACAAGGAACATTTACGGTTGACTGATGTTTTTCAAAATGCTGGTTATGCCTATTTCAACAACTCGTACTTTTATGCTGAAGGAGATACGAGCAATTACAAAGTCAACGTCTACTACGAAGTGCTCAAACCAGCAAAGCAAGACGAGCATCAGGTTTACTACATTGGAGACATAACGGTCATTCCGGATTACGATCCATTACTTCCCAAACCTGCTATTGACACCATGATTAATGGCATTCGATTTCTGAAAAGGAATCAGTTGATGAAGGTAAAACCTAAAAACATTATCAAAGGTCTTTTTCTAAAAACAGGAGATCTTTATAAAGAAAAAAACTACATCAAAACCAACTTGCAATTGCGAGCGCTTGACATTTATAGGCGTGTCAACATTGAACCTCAGGTTGATCCAAACGATCCGTCAAAACTTAATTTTATCATTCGGCTTACCGCCAAAAAGCGGATGGTATTTGGTGCGGATATAGAACTCAATAATTCAACTTACAATAGTGCGCAACAAAATTCTCTATTGGGGATGGCTGGTAGTGTCAATTTCAGACATCGAAACATCATGCGTTCTGCTTTTTCATTCCTTACGGAGTTACAAGGTGGAGTTGCTTTAGATCTTGGAAATAATGATCAGCTTTTTTACTCCATTGATTTAAAAGCACAGGGTGACTTGGTTATGCCTCGCTTTGTTGACCCGATTCGTTTGTGGAAATTTTTGAAGTGGTCGCATCTAATTTATCCAGAGTTTCATACCGACTTAAAAGAAAAAGGTAGAACTCGTTTATCGGCAGGTTATAATTATCTTTCTCTTTTTGAATTTTATAATTACAACTCCTTCAGTTTTTCTTTTGGTTATGACCTAAAACGAAATTCGAGTAATCGCTATCTCATCAATCAAATTGGTGTTGATTATTTATTAACTCAATCGAAACCAAATTTTGATACGATCTTAATAAACAATCCCTTTTTGAGAAATAGTTTTGACAATCAACTTTTCACTGGAGCCTTGTTTCGTGATTTGGATTATACTTATCGTGGAAAGACCAATAAATATGGTGCTTCTTGGTATTACAATCTTAATGTAGAATTATCGGGAGGGGAAGTTTTTCTATCCAATGCCATTTACAATCGCATTACAAATACGGATACGCCATTTCGCTTATTTAACCGAGTTGATTACGCACAGTTTGCCAGTGTGGGAATGGATCTTAGATACTATAAAAAGATAAGTAATAGTCAAGCCTTGGCTTTCCGATTATTTGGTGGGCTTGCACGACCATTTGGTTTTACCGAAGAGGTTCCGTACACAAAACAGTTTTATTCGGGTGGTCCCAATAGTATTCGAGGTTGGCGGATTCGAGAGTTGGGTCCTGGTCAATATGTAGAACCGACACCTAACCCTCCGGTAAATTCTAACAGTGCTATCCCATTTTACCAAACGGGTGACATCCAACTGGAGTTTAATGCTGAGTATCGCTTCGATATTTTCTGGTTTTTTGAAGGTGCCCTATTTTTAGATGCTGGGAACATTTGGACTTTTAAAGAGGATCCAGATCGTGTGGGTTCACAGTTTAGGTTTTCACAAAAAAGAGATGGAGATGGCAACATTGTCAATGATGTTTTTACCAAACAAATAGCGGTTAGTTCTGGTCTTGGAATTAGAGGAGATTTCACTTACTTCATTATTCGATTTGATCTGGGGCTTAAAATGCGTACCCCATACACTGATCCAAACAATAACGATAGATACTGGCGCTTTAATGAATTGAAGAATACTACCTTTCGAAATGGTATAAATTATAATTTGGCGATTGGGTATCCCTTTTAGAATTAGAATAGGAATTAGAATTAGAATGCTCCCGTTATCCTGGGAATGGGAATTAGAATTAGAATTAGAATGGGAATGCTCTTCTTACGGGGCGCGTTGGAATAGATGCAGTACAGCCAAATCAAAACTAAATGTAACATTAAACGCCCTACTTATTAAAACATTGAATAGGATTTAGATCTTTTGGCTACGTTGTCATGTACTTTTTGTTCTGACTAGTTTTTATTGATTATCAAATACTAGAAATAAGCATTCAATTTCTTTCCTAAAGAATCTATCGTCCTTATTTTAATATCTTTAAAATATACTTCTGCAGCTTCACTTTGTATTTGAATTTTACCTTTATTCAATGGTAGAAATTCGTTGTTATCATTTAGGTATCGGGAGTTTTTTAAAATCATTACAACCATTCCGTTTACAATATGTAAGCTCTTATCTTCAAAACAATACAAGTTTAAAGTATTCCATTCTCCATGAGATTTTTCATAATTATTACTTCGTAAACAATAATTGTTGTACGGCCCTTTCTCTCCAATATGCAAATAGTCTTGTGACTCATTTGCCATTGGATTCATGAGATGTTCAGGAGTATATGCTCTTATATCAATGGCAGAAGTGGCCTGATTCCAATAATCTCCCGTATGGCCTTCCATTATTTGAAATTCTTGAGATAACATCCATGTTCTCCAATATTCTGCCCCCATTGGACCGATTGAATGGTAAAGTATTCCGGAATCCTTAAGTAATTTTTTTCTTGGTGTCCATTTTTTATCTCCCCATTTAAACTTTAGTTGCAAATGATAATTTTGATACTCTTTCTTTGAAACTAAAGCACCATAATATTCACCACTAATTCTTATGACCGGTTCATTTCCCTCTTTGCTAATTGTAAAAACATTGTAAGATGGTTTATTCATTCCAATAGGTGCTATTAATTCACCTTTTTGATTCTTCGGTGCATTCCCATCATATCCTAATTGGTGCTTAAAACTTAAATATCGGTCCCATTTAGTAAGCTCAAAATCAACTAAATTCTCCCAACCACTTTTCGTTATGCTTTTTTCAACATCCTGTTTAACCTTACATGAATACTGGAAAAAAATCAACAAAATTAGAGTTATGTAAAATAATATTTTGTGGTTATTCATTTTATTTTTTTTAATTACGCATAATGCCGAACCAGACGAGCATTCACATTCACATTCACATTCACATTCCTTAGCCATACAAACTACAAATCGGACAATCCTCCTTCACATGTCCCCGTGCCGGGCAGTATTCTCGCCCAAAGAAAATAATTTGTAAGTGCAGCTTGTTCCAAGTCTCTTCAGGAAATAATTTCTTGAGATCTTTTTCCGTTTGTACCACGTTTTTTGCATAGCTTAATTTCCAACGTTTTGCCAAGCGATGTATATGCGTATCTACAGGAAAAGCAGGTACA
This sequence comes from uncultured Saprospiraceae bacterium, assembly GCA_937959375.1. Classification (GTDB taxonomy): domain Bacteria; phylum Bacteroidota; class Bacteroidia; order Chitinophagales; family Saprospiraceae; genus CALGLS01. The sequence goes on along the minus strand of CALGLS010000159.1, from coordinate 149 downwards.
CCAAAAGCTTGTGCCATCACAACAGAGGCCGTCTTATGCCCTACTCCAGGCAACTCTTCTAAGCCTTCAAAAGATTGAGGAACTTCGCCATCGTATTTATCCAAAAGGATTTGAGAAAGACCGTGAATCGCTTTTGACTTTCGCGGTGA
>CALGLS010000158.1 GCA_937959375.1 uncultured Saprospiraceae bacterium | reverse complement strand
GGATGTCGAAAATAGCTTGTTTTTCATCTTCACTCATATTTTCGAATAGTGAAATCTCTGAATTTTTTTCGAAAGTAGAAGATGCTTGTTTCGGAGATGAATCTTCTGCTGTATTTACTGTTTCGCTTTGCGCAAATGAATTATTAGCTTCGGAAACTGGAGCTCCTGTTTTATTCGATTCCGCTTGACTTGTACCTTTTAATTCGGTTAACAATTTTGCTTTATCAGATTCAGAAAGACTTTTATAGTAAGCTAAAAAGGCAGCTACGTCTGGTTTTACGGCTGTCTTTGTTGACTCATTTTTTTCGTTTTCATCTTCTGTCGACTCTGAAGTTTCGTTTAGTGGAGAAGCGACATTTGTGTTTTCTAAATCGCTATCCAACGTCTCTAAGTTCGTATCTGCATTTTCTGTAAAAGCACTCATTGGTTTATTGATCAATAAAAGCAAAGAGAATATTAATGGAGCCGTAAAGGCATATTTCCAAAGGCTATGCGGATTTGATTTTTTGGCGCTAATTTTCATAATTCTTTGTTTGATGAGGGACTGATTATAATTAGTGGTAATGGTCAATGGCATGCTATACGTTGCCACTTTTAGCAAATTCATTTGATAATTTTCTTTTTCTACCGTTTCTCCTTTTAGCAAAATATCATCTGTTTGATATTCAATATTCTTTTCAACTTCCTTTCGGAAAAACCAAACAACGGGATTAAACCACAGTAGAATGACAGCTATTTCAGAGAGTAACAAATCATAAGTATGTCGTTTTTGAACATGGATTTTCTCATGAGCAAGAATCTGTTCGTAGGTATCGTAATCGTAGCTTTCTGGATTGATAAAAATGTATTTGAAAAAAGAACAAGGTTCTGTCATGGAAGCTGAGTTGATAATAGTATTGTTGAGGTCTTCAATTCTATCGTTACTTTTAGCTATTTTTAAAAGAACATTTCCAATCTGAAAAACAAAGTTCAAAGTAAAAATTCCTAGTCCGAAATAGTAAATCATTAAGAGCCAGTAAAACATTCCTTTTCCTTTTTGGGGCTGTGGGCTAGAAATACTTGGAGTTATTATTACTTCACTTGAACTTTTCTCTTTGGTATTTTCGATTGCTGCTGCATCCGAAGCAATGGTATTTCGTTCAGTAATTTTATCCGTATTTTTCGTTTTAGGAAGTTCAGAAGTGGCGATAGTTTCAGTTGAAGCAATAGAGTTTTCGCTTTTATAAATATGATTTTCTATCAAAGAAGAAACCAGACCTTGCTCATTGATTATCTGTGGCAAAGTGATAAAAGGCAATGTAAAAGTCAGTAGTAAGCAAGCGAGTAAATACGTTCGATTCGTAGCAAAAAAGCTTTCCTTTTCCAGAAATACTTTATAAAAAATCAACAGAACGGTAATGACAAGAGAGGCCTTTATTAGTAAAGCAATCATAACTTTATATTTTTATTGTTTTTTGGACTTGATGATTTTTATCATCTCTTTGATTTCATCTTCTGAGAAGTTTTCTTTTTTTGCAAAATGACTAAACATTTGTTTAAAAGAATTCCCAAAATACTTTTCTTTGATGTTTCCCAAATCCCCTTCTCGATAGTCTTCAAAGTCTACCGCTGGACTGTATTGATGTGTATTCCCGATCTTCTCTGATTTCAGAAACTCTTTGGTCACCAGTATTTTCACCAGAGTAGCGATGGTATTATAATGTGGTTTAGGCTCTGGCAACTCTTCAATAATATCTCGAATAAAAACCGCCTTTCGCCTCCAGACAATTTGCATAATCTGGTCTTCTCTTTCTGTTAATTTTTTCATTTAATTGAAAATTTACTTGATAAAAAACTGACTAGTTCTGTGATTTTCTAACCTTACAAAACAAATCTACTAACTTTTTAGTAGAACTCCTAATGAATTAGTAGAGAACTACTAAAAAATTAGTAGTCGTGTTATTTAACCCTGAAATAAGTTTAAGAAAAGAGGAAAAGGAATGCAGTTTAAAAATCAGTAAAACCCTCTACTGAACAAGTTTAGAGACTTAACTACTTAGGTTCTAGGCGTAGAGCTAAATGAATGAGAAGATAAGACAACATTAATCGAACATCTTCTCCTTTCAAGCGTTCTCCATACAAACTAATATAAATATGAATGTAATTATCGAAGCGCCATTTTCACTATCTGACAAACAACGAAAAGATATAGAAAATGAGGTACACACTCTAAAAAAGTACAATGACAAAATTTCCAAAGCAGAAGTCCATTTCAAAAAGGACGATGGTAATAAAGTAGATGCGATTGTAGCAGAATTAAGACTATTCGTTCCCGGTCCAGATATTTTTGCATCTGCCTCCCATAATGATTACCAATCTGCTTTTACATCCACTGTAAAAAAGGCAGAAAGTCAGTTGAGAAAGGCTAAAGATATTAAGACCGATCATCACAACTAGTTGAATAACTATTAGCTAGGAGTATATTTAAATCTTAAACATACTCTAAACTAGAAAAAATCGATGTCAAATTTTGGCATCGGTTTTTTTCTTTATATCGTAGCGAATGTTTGAGGCTAAATCACTTCCACCCGCAGCAAATAAATTCCATAGTCCCACAATTTTTTCTGACTCAGCAAAAATAAATTTTCATAGATGCCGAAATTTTGCAAATAATCATCTACCACTTTTCGCGCTTCATATGCTTCTTTGATCGCTGTAATAATTTCATTTACCTCCTCTTCTTCCATCTCGTAATTATACGACAGAACCCAAAGTCCCGTAAATTTTTCAACCTGCGAATCAATGGAAAAAGTCCCCACATAAAATGGCTCTTTCTGAAAAAGCATAATCTCTTCTCCAGTTAATTTTGTCGACAAAGCAACACGTCTTAATGGCTTAAACGCAACAAACTTCAGTTTCGCAATATCGGACTTTGCCAAACTAATCCAATCTCGATCTAAATTTGCGATAAGCTGCTCTCCATCATTATCAAAAGGAGGATAATTGATATAACGCAGCTGACGACAAAAAGTCAAACTATCCAAATCCTCATAACCTTCTAGTTCAAACAAATACTTTTTGAAAATATCATCTGTTTCAAAATCAGTTTGCAATTCCCCATAAGTCGAAATAGTGATATATGCTTTCAACTGGTGACCTTCGGTCGTTGTTATTTCTACTCGGTACCTGCCATGATCTCCAACATCTGTGGTGTTGAAAAAATTTAGACAGAGTAGCATTGCTAGTAATTTCATTTTTTTATTTTGAGTTAATAAAAATCGGTACTTCTATCTGAAGTTGTTAATTTTGATATTCCATAGGCCTGTAGGGCCGACATGTTTATAACATCCGAGAAAAGAAAACCGGTAAGGGCCAGCGGTCCGACACAAGTGTCTACGTATGTGTCGCACCGATGGCGCTTAATTAAATCTCAATACCATATTTTATAAACATGTCGCACCTAAAGGCGCTTTTATTGGTGTGCATTCGGAATAATCAGACTTAATTCAATTTCTGCAGTTATTTAATCTCAATAAGTCCGAGGACCAAACATCTCAATAGTCGAACAAACTTTATCCTCCCTAATTTCCAGCAACAGCAAAGTACAAAGTATCCGTAACTGCAGGCTCCAAAGCCATCGCACCATTATCTCCCTCCACCGGAATCGTCAATGCTTGCAACACACAAAGTATCGTAGAAAAACCAATCGCCTTTATCGCAGGCTCACTAGTTCCATCTGCTGATTCGTAAGTCGTTTCACGAAAAGTCCAATTAAAATATTCTTCAGGAATATTGTAGTCTGCAATCACGTCTTGCAACTCTTCTTGATTGGCCAACCATTCCTTTTTCGCTGCCTCAGTTGATAAGTCCGGGCGAGCTTCCTCATCCGGATAAGTCACCCACCAAACCACCGGAACTCGAAATGTATGATGATAGGTATCGCCCAACCAACGTGGCTCAGTTCGAGTCAGCGCATCACGCCAATCTATATTTTCATTTGCATATCTTTCTTTTAATTGGCGGGTGAGTTTAATATCACCAGGGCGGTAGCCCGTTTTGTAAAAAGCATACCAGTAGTCTGCTAAATATTTTTGACTAGAAACCGGACGACCATTATACCGCTGCGATTCGTAGTACACGAAGTAACGAGTTGATCGAACAATCGGCTCATGCCCCGGCACACCAAATACATATGCAATTGCTTCCAGCGCCATTTCATTTCGGCCTAGACCGCAGCCATACAAAATCAATTCTGTTTGTTCATCCACTATCGCTGGTGGTAAAGGAAACAACTCCTCCTCTTCTATCGCTGCTATCATCGAAGTGGCCGTAGCTCGCGGTCCTTGTGGATACAAAGGCACACCTAGGCCACTCCACTCGTTACTATGCAACACCATATTTACACATCCCCAAGACTGTCCATTTTTTGCTTTATGCTCAGTCAAATATTGCTGCACTTCTTCCAATGACCGACAATGTGTCACCAAATCTCCAGAAGATTCAGATTCATTCAAACGATAATAACTTTCCGCCTCTGTGTAATAAAAGTTTTGCTTCCCATTGTCCTCTCCCATGATAAAAGTGATGTTCGGACGTTTTGTATTTTTAATACTT
>CALGLS010000157.1 GCA_937959375.1 uncultured Saprospiraceae bacterium | reverse complement strand
ACGAATGTTATGAATGCCCCAGTACTCACCATTAAGATACATAACGGTTGGTTGAAAGCCTTGTAGGTCAAGATCAACTTTATCCCAAAGCATGGTTTGAATCAAGCCATCACGGAATCCCATTCTGACAAAGTCCTGTCCGCTATTTCTTAATTTGAAACGATAGTAGTTGTTGTGATCTCTTCCTTTGTAGAGTTGATAGTTAAGGTTGGCATCACCATATTCTTTTTCACGTAAGTAAATATTCAAACCTTTCAAATCAAAATTACGAGAGCAGGCACCACCAATTTGTACACCAATATTTACATTAAAAGCTTCTGTTCCATCGGTCTCAAAAAGTGTTAGATTTGCAGGGCGTTCCCAATCGTCATTTGCCCAATTACGAGGATTATTGCTACAGTAACCTGGAACACCATTGGTGCCAACCACATAAATACCAGACTCATCACTAAAGAAATTATCAGGATCAGAGGTTAAAAATAAGGTTGGTAAATTTAGTGGAGTATCAATCAAATAAGATCTTAAACCTGGTCTGCTATTAGCGTAACCTGACTTAATGGCAATGGCCTTTACTGCTTGGTTATCAGAAATTGTAATTGAACTGTTGTATAGACTTGACCATTCTGTTGGGTCAGAACCATCAGTCGTATATCTAATTTCAACACCAGATTCAGGGTGACTTAAACTCAATGTTTGAGCGCCTGTATATACTCCATTGTCCAATGAAAAAGAAGGAGGTGCAATCCATAAGTCAGCTCCGTCGTTTGGAGCGTCTGGTGTGATTTCTCCAAAAAGAACCCAACTATTATCTCCATCGGTTGTTCGACCGTAAGTTGCTTTTAGTGGAATATCTCCAAAAGTAATTTGATCAATAATCGAAACGGCATTATCCAATACTTGAACCAATGAAAGTGTAGCACCAGAACCACTAAGTTTAAAGTTGGTATGTAAAGGACCTTCCTCTGGGTCACTATCCGTCCAAATAATCAAGTGATCATTTGGGTCAATAACCGCAGGAGTTCCTATTTGCCATTTGAGTAATTCGTCGGTGTCATCTGTTAGGTATAAACCACCAACTTCAATTGGTTCTGTACCTCCGTTGTAAAGTTCAACCCAATCTTCGAAATCACCAAACTCATCGGCATAGTCTGTTCCTCTTGCTGCAATTTCATTGATGTACAAATCAACGATGGGTTCAGTAGGAGCAAGTAATGCTACCTCTACTACTAATCTTGGAACGAGTTCTGTATCACCGTCGTAAGTGAAAGCAGCGCGTGTTCCAACTCCTTCAATAATAAATGCCATCGCATTACCAGTGTTCCACGAAGGGTTGTCCACTAACTCCTGAACAATGTTTGCAATATTTGAAGTTTTTTGCTCATCACCTGTTTCACCATCAACCGCCCAAACTTCCGGAGACCAATCTGCAGAACTATTTGTAAGTGGGCGATTGGTCATATCGAAATCTGCACCAGCGAAAGTATTAGGATTGCTATCATCCTGCCCACTTATGGTGAGATCACAAGCCCCAACAGAAGTTTGAAAAGTAGTAAATTGAATATAGGCATTGGTAATCGTAGCACCTTGTTCAATTTCAATATCCGTAAAACGAATGCCGATGGTTTGTAAGGAACTACCATCATCTGTCATATCAAGATCAGGACTGTTTAACTTCATTGTTCCATCAGCAGCTTCTTCTGCATCATCTGTATAAGAGGTGACTGGAAAAACAAAAGTAGCAGGATATGTTGAAGGCCCATTCGTACTGTTGGAAAGTCCGGGAGTAGATTGTGGGAAAGTTTGAAAAGCGGACATGCCGTCTTCTGTTCGCCCGTAGGATATATCTGTATTTTGTGCTCCAAAAGTTACCGCATCAACTTGGGTACTTCCATCAGGTAAAAGCAAAACTAGCGTTTCGCCATTACTACTTAATTTTAGATTAATGTGGTTGGCACCATCTGCCAAATCTTTATCAGCCCATAATAACAAAAAGCCACCAGCTGGTACTGTTGTAAGAGCAGCATTGGTTGCAGGGATTTGCCAAAGGGTAGGAGCGGTGGGATCGTCAGAGATATAATAATCTGCGAGGTTGACATCGCTGGAGCCTGCGTTATAAATTTCAATCCAGTCATCAAAGTCACCACTTTCATCAGCGATGGTGGTGCTATTGGATGCCATTAGCTCATTGATGTAGAGTTGTGCATTTGCTGTATTATAACAACAAACAAGGCAACAAAATACAAGTGTGAGTTGTAAGTAAATCTTCTCTCGAGAGAACATACGTAAATTTTTGGTTATGCTGTTGTGTAACCAACAGCATTAGTGATAATAAGATTCAAAGAGAAATAACTTCTGTTTTGGAAGTTTCCAAGCCCTTTTGTTTATCGATTTGGTTAATATCTTTTAGTAGTAAGTTGTTGGTTAAGGCAACTTATACAATCGTATTCACAAGGGGAAGAAGGAAAAAGGGCTAGATATGGAATGATTCAGAAGTAAGTCAAAGTTACAATAATTTAAGCTATAATGTTGGATAAATTAATTAGAACTAGTACAAAATGTCAACGGGCGCTATTTTTTACAATAGCGCCCGTTGGCTTCGAATGGGTAGGGTTCTTATTTGTTAAGTAACAGTTTCTTATATATTCGATCTTGTTTACTTTTGATTTCTATGAAATACAATCCTTGAGATTCTTTTTTAAGATTGATGGGAATATTAAGCTTTTCGCCTTGAGCGGTCGTATTAAAAACCCGATTTCCTATCGCATTGAAAATGTTGACTTCTACCTGTCTAGCTTCCTTCAGTTCCAAGTTTATTTGGAAGACTCCAGTTGTAGGGTTGGGGAATAGGTTGATAGAAAGAATATTCTCAAGATCCTCTGTACTAACGATTCCGATTTCATAGCTGGTGTTGTATTCGCAATCATAAGCATCGGTAACGGTAACATCGTAGGTTCCTGCAGAAAGATCAATTACGTTTGGTCCGTTTTGTGAAATGTTCCATTCGAAATCATATGGTCCTACTCCGCCTACAGGAGTCACGGTAATGGAACCATCACTCCCTCCCAATGAAGGTTCAATAATCGTTTCAGTTAAACTCAACTCAGGGCTTACCAAAACATCGACCATGTCGGTACTCGTTGTTCCACTTGGGTCAGTAACTGTAATGGAATAAGTTGTGTTCGTTATTGGGGTAACTACAATGTCAGGAGTTACTTCTGCTGTACTCCAAGTGAAAGTGCAATCCAAGCAATCATTTAAACCGGTAGAGATTTCTGTACTTTCACCTTCACATATTTCAATGCTATTTCCTAGTTCAACATTAATCTGGAAGATCGGAGTTAAGGTGGCATCTACATCAGATGTAAACTCAATAACAGGATTTGTGTCCCCTGTCTCCAACCAATATTGGAAGGTGTAACCTTGTTTCGCAATTGCTTTTACGCGAAGTGGAATATTTTTAAAATACTTACCTTGATAATCAAATGGTGTTTTCATGTCGTTCCAATTGACAACGACAGTTCCTCCTGTGTTTTGATTATAATTCAAAGTTAGATTGTAAGTGCCATTCAAACCCCATTGATCATTGAGGAAGGTTTCCATGTAAGCTTGTCGCTCGTCATAGAATTCTTTGTAGAAATTCACGTTGGTAATCCAATTAATGTAGCTACCACCAACAGCACCTTCAGCTCCCCATCGGTCGATATGGTTGAGCATTTCAGGTTCTAGCATTGTTTGGATACTATCTGTTACGTCATACACTCTTGTTGGATCAAAAATGATATTGGAAAAAGTACAGGTTCGTTGGATGTATTCATCGCGAAACGAAGTGTTGTCCATGAGGTTTCTGAAGAATACGGTACTATTACTGTGAAAGGGCCAGGTGGTATGAGTGGCATCCAAAACAGAATCTAATGTGTTGAAATTAGGATGTGAATAAGGACCAAAATCAATGTTTGTACTATTGTCATTATCAAACATAGCCCAACGCCATTTTGCATCTTCTGTTTTTTCTTTCCAAACGACTTGATTGTTGGCAGGCCAATCATTTGCTGCCACGTAGATGGAAGAAATCCAGTAATTTAAAAATTCATTGATATCAATTTTTGATTCAGCATAAGAGTAATTAGTTGGATTATTTAGATCATTATTTTCGAGCCAATTGTAAAGTTCGTTGTACTCAATATCGTCTCCTCGTTTTATTTCTTGCCAGAATAAGCCTGCATTTTTTAGTAAGTCGAGCTCATCTGAATCCACACCATAAACAAACTCAAAATATTCATTGGTATACAATTCTCGAATATTGATGATTCCCCAATAAAGATCATTAATGTAAAGTGCAACAGGTTTGTAACCTTGAAGATCAATATCAACTTCTCCCCAAAGTAATGCTTGAACACCAGCATCTCTGAATCCCATTCGCAAGAAATCTTGACCACTGTTCCTCAATTTTAATTTTTCGAATTTAGTCGTATTTCTACCTTCGTATAAAGGATAATCAATAGGAGGGCTACCATACGTTTTTTCTTTCACAGAAATATTTAAACTCCTTAGTGCCATGTTTCTTGAACAACCGCCACCGATTTTTACTCCGGCATTTACATTAAAACCTACCTCACCAGTTGTTTCGAAAAGAGTTAGGTTGATTGGTCGAGTCCATTCTTGACAATAATTTCTCGGTTCAAGATCGCAGTAACCAGGAATGCCATTTGTTCCAACAACATAAATACCAATCGAATCATCAAAGAAATTGGCAGGGTCTGTATTGATGTGTAATATTGGTAAGTTGGGATTGGTGACAAACAAATAGGAACGGATAGCTGATAGACTTTCTTTATAGTTACCAGATTTGAATGCCTTTGCTTTTAAACTTTGTGTAGCATCAACAGTCAAGGCTGAAGTATAGAGTGGTGAGTTTATGGTTGGTTCTGAGCCATCGATTTCGTATCGAATATCTACACTTGGATCAGCATGCGTAATGGTAGTTGTTTGGGTACTGCTAAACATTCCATTGTCAAGAGAAATGACAGGAGGGGCTACCCATAATGCAGCACCATTGTTGGAAGCATTGGGCGTGATGTTACCAAACGTTACAAAATTATTTGCACCATCTGTTTCTCTACCATATGTTGCTTCAAAAGGAATTTCACCAAAACTAATTTGATCAATGATATTGAATGCGCCATCAACAACCTGAACTAACGCAAGGTCTTCACCCGCACCACTCAAATTAAAGTTGGTGTGCAAGCCGCCTTGTTCAGGGTCTTTATCTGTCCATATTGTTGCGAAGCCACCTGGTTGAATAATAAGTGGAGCGCTAACTTGCCATTTCGTTAAGTTCTCTAAGTCATCGGTCAAGAAGAATCCACCTAGATTAACTTCTGTGTTGCCTCCGTTGTATAGTTCTACCCAATCATCTCGTTCTCCAAATTCATCTACATGTTCGGTTCCGCGAGCTGCGACTTCATTGATAAATACATCGCTGACCGCTTCGTTTGTTGCGATTTGTTCTACTTCGATAATTATTCTTGCAGCGTTACTCGGCTCGTCATCGTAGGAATGTATGATTCTAGTACCTGTACCGCTGATGATAAATGACATCGCATTTCCTGCTGACCAATCGGGCCTGTTTACTATTTCTTGAACGATATTGGTCAAGTCAGGAGACTGTTGTAAAACCCCAGCTTCTCCTTGAGTAGTCCAATCAGAAGGCGTCCAATTAACAGTAGCCGTAGTGGTTGCTCTATCAAAAATATTATTTGCTTCAGAAATATAAGGCGCAGCATCTCCCGCGTTTTCTCCTTGTATCATTAAGTTGCAAGGACCAGAGCTTTCTGAAGAAGAGGCATTGGTGAATTGCAAGTAAACATTATTAATGGTAGCCCCTTGTGGGATGTCAATTCCTTGAAATCTTAATCCAACATATTCGGAAGATGGAGACTGAGTCATATAGATGATGGTACCATCGAGGTTCATCCACCCTTGTGATGTTTCAAATTGTTTCGCATCGTCATTGCCTTCTACAATTTGAAAAGTGTACATGGCACTGTAAGTAACTTCGCTACTAGCGTTAGAATTGGATTGAGAGGGAGTAGAAGAAATAAAAACTTGTATATCAGTTCCTCCGTCTGGAATTCTACCAGAAGAAGTGTTTGTTGCTTGAGGACCAAATATTACCTCATTGATCAAGGTTGTTCCATCAGGTTGGAATAGTGAAATTTGTTCACCACTAGAACTCAATTTAAAATCGATATGGTTTTCTCCTTGATCTGTATCTTTGTCAGCCCAAAGCAAAAGAAAGCCTCCTGCAGGAACAGTAGTCACGGCTGAGTTACCGGTGGGTATTTGCCATTTTGTTGGCTCCAATGGATCATCTGTAATGTAGTAATTAGCCAGATCAACATCAGAGGCACCCGCATTATAAATTTCGATCCAATCATCAAACTCACCAAAGTTGTCTGCAATGGTATTGTCATTAGAAGCCATCCATTCATTGATGAATAGTTGAGCTGAGGCTGATTGAGAAAAAAGGAAAAAGACGAAAAAAAGCGAGGCGAAAGCCTTGATAGAAATTTTGTGGGTGTAAATTTTCATAATTAATTCCGATTGATAATGGGAAGTTGTTAATGGTTAGCTTGATCATAATCAACCATTTGCTCTCATTGAACTATAACTCTGTATTTTGATTTTGAGTATAACTCTAAAACAACTTCAGTGTGTTCTGGATAAAGTCAGAAGAATAAAGGCAAAAGCTAATCCAAAAGAAGATATAAATCTTCGAAAGCAAGGCTTAAAATATAGTAGATATTATTAGAGTGTCAGGCTGGACTACTACAAAGGTAAAGAATAAATGTAAAGACTGCGTTATCAATATGACAAATTGGAGCTAATAAGCGCTGTTTTTAAAAGCTTTTGAATAGAAAACGGCAAAAATGACAAAAGGCAGTACCTATTTTTACTAGGATACTGCCTTTCGTTGGATAGGCTATTTAGCCTGAAGTCGGAAGATCGAACCTGTCTAGCTGAGCTGCCAGATAGAGACGGAAGTTTTCATTGATGGTATGCCTAGGTTAGAGGAAAACTTCTGTCTTCGAAGCTAATAATTACTTATCCAGCATCAACTTCCTGATTGCTATCCCTTCCTTCGTTTTTATAACAACAAGGAATAGACCAGTGTTTTGCTGATTCATATTAATAACAATATCCTTTTGATTTCCTTCATGTTCAGAGGAAAGGATGAATTGTCCAATCGAATTGTATACCTCTACGGTAAAAGTTTCGTACTCATCAAATTGTACTCGAACAGTGAAAATATCGGTGGTCGGATTTGGCATCAAATCAAATAGTTGCAAGTTTCCAGGCTCACTTACACCAACAGGAAAGAAGTCAATCACCTCAGTATAAGTACAACCATTCGCATCTGTCACTACAACGGAATAAAGTCCAAAAGGAATTCCAGATAATACTGGCCCCGTTTGACCATTGAACCATTCATAGGTATAAGGAGAGGTTCCACCAAGTCCTTGTATTTGAATAACACCATCATTGCTACCTGGAATTGGTAGAGTAGGTGTTACTGAAAGTCCAAGAGCAGGAGGTTCCTGTACGCCAATTACAGCAGAAAAACTACAATCATTATTATCAGTGATCGTAACCGAATAATTGCCAGCCACTAGATTTGAAATATCTTCAGTTGTACTATTGTTGTTCCATAGATAAGTGTAAGGCATGGTTCCCCCAGTTACCGACAGATCAATGCTTCCGTCATTACCCTCAGGACAATCTACGTTTGTACTAATGGGATCAACCACAAAATCCTCTGGAACAGCGACACCAATGTTTTGTAAAAACGAAGTACAGCCATTTGCATCAGTTATTGTAACAGCATAGTTACCAGCACCAAGGTTTACAATATCTTCTGTTTCCTCTCCATTGTTCCAAACAAAAGTATAAGGCATCGACCCGCCAGTTACGTTGAGGTCAATACTTCCTCCTGTCTCACCTGGACAACTAACATCAGTAGCTACTGCAGCGGACTGTGGACTTGGAAATATTGAAATAATTATTTCATCTACACTAGGAGTTCCTGATATATCTGTAACCGAAACAGAATAGGTCATTGTGCTCATTGGAGAAACGGTAATTGTAGCATTACTACTTCCGTCAGACCAAAGGTATTCGCAATCGCAACCTGGAATAGTCGCATCAAGGATTAATGCCTCACCTGCGCAAACCGCTGTGTCTACTCCGATGTCTACACTGATTTGGAAAATAGGCGTAAGCGTAGCGTTATTCGCATTAGTAGCAAAATCAATGACAGGGTTTGTGTCTCCGGTTTCTAACCAAAATAGAAATTCATAATTCGGTTTTGGAATTGCTTTTACCTGTAAAGGAACATCCTTAAAATAAAGACCAGTATAGTTAAAAGGCGTCTCCATTTCATTGGTGTTGACCACAACCGTTCCTCCAGTATTTTGATCGTAGTTCAACAATAGTTCGTAAGTACCATTTAGGCCAAATTGTGTGTTGATAAAGTCTCTCATAAAATCTGGACGATCAACAAAAAATTGTTTGTAGTTGTCGACCCAGGTATTCCATGAAAATAGATTTCCGCCAGCAGCGTTATCAAAACCATACATTCCAATATGTTGAGCCATATATGGTTCTAATTGAGATTGAATGCTATCAGAGAAGGTGTTGACTCTTTCGCTGTCGTAAATCAAATGAATAAAACTGCAGGTACGTTGGATGTATTCATTCCTGAAATTTGAATTTTGTAACAATCGACGAAAAGCCATTGTACTGTTACTGTGGTTAGGCCACGTTTGACTTAAGTCATCGGTAACATGATCAAGTGTGTTAAAGTTCGCCTCCGTATTTGTGTCAAAACCATTGCTCGTACTCCCGTCAGTATCCATAACACAGTAGCGCCATTTCTCACCCACTTTTCTTTCTTTCCATATCGTGATATTGTTGGCTGGCCAATCGGCATTCGCCATGTAGATCATAGATGCCCAATAGTTGGTAAATACATTTATGTCAATTAAGGAATCTACAACTTGATAATTGGCCGCTACACTAAAGTCGTTGTTCTCTAAAAAATTGTACAATTCAAGGTATTCAGTATCGCTACCTTTTTTAACTTCTTGCCATGGCAGATTAGGATTCTTTATGATGTCAATTTTCTTTGGACTAACATCATAAACAGCTTCAAAAAATTCATCAACATAAAGTTCTCTTATGTTGTGTAATCCCCAAAAATCACCATTAAGGTAAACCACAGAAGGTTGGAAGGCTTGCAATTCTAAATCAACCTTATCCCATAGTAATGTTTGATTAATTCCATCACGAAAAGCCATGCGTAAATAATCTTGACCACTATTCCTTAATTTTAAACGACGGTAATTCGTGTGATCTCTTCCTTCATATAATGGATAGTTTATTCTTTTGTCTCCATATTTTTTTTCTCGTGTTGCAATGTTCAAACTTTTCATTGCAAATGTTCTTGAGCAACCACCTCCAATACTTACTCCAGCATTTACACTAAAAGCGGCATCACCGTTTTCTTTCATCATACTCAAGTTGATTGGACGTTCCCATTCTTGATTCCAGTTGGCTGGAAAAGGCGTACAGAATCCAGGAACTCCATTTGTTCCTTCTACATAAATACCAATAGAGTCATCAAAGAAATTTGCAGGATCAGTGTTGATATAAATAGCAGGTAATGACAAATCCATGTCGATCAAATAGGAAGTTTTGGCAGAGAGACTAGGAGAGAACCCGGTTTTAAATGCCTTCGCAACAAGACTTGTATTTTGAGTTATCGAAATAGGGGAAGTATACAATGTTCCGTTAGAAGTAGGTTCTGAACCATCTGTAGAATAGTAAATCATAGCTGTTGGGTCAGGATGACTAATACTTACTTCTTGTGTGCCGCTGTATGATCCTGTTGTAAGAGAAATGCTTGGAGCTATTAACCAATTTGAGGCATTATTATTTGAAGCATTTGGTGTGATCTCTCCGAAATTTTGCCAAGTAAGAGCACCGTCCGTTGTTCTACCATAACTTGCCATGAATGGCATTTCAAAAAAGGTAATGGAATCAAGGATGGTTATTTCATTGTTTAAAATTTGAACGAGTGCGACAGACTCACCTGCACCACTTAATGTAAAGTTAGCATGTAAACCACCTTGTTCAGTATCATCATCAATCCATAGTGTTGCAAACTCGCCTTGAGGAATGGTAAGAGGTTGACTAATCTGCCATTTTGTAAGATCGTTATAATCGTCGGTAAGATATAATCCACCAATATCTACCGCTTGGCTTCCACCATTGTAAAGCTCGATCCAATCGTCACAATCACCATCTTCGTCCGCATAGCTTGTTCCTCTTGCAGCGATTTCATTAATGTACAGATCTTGTATAGCTGTTGTTGGTGTAGCAAACTCTGCTTCGATAAAAAGTTTTGGAGCAAGTTCTGGATTACCATCATAAGACCAAGGAACTCTCAAGCCAGAGCCTGTAAAGATAAACGTTAATGGACTGTTTGGCGCCCAACTTGGAAGCGCCACAATTTCTTCTACAATATTTGCGAGATTTGGTGTTTGTTGATTAGGGCCAGCTTCATCAAAAGTGGTCCATTCAGTTGGTTGCCAATTGACAGAAGCGATGGTTGGAGGTCTGTTGCTTATATTTTGAGGACCTTCGTTAAAAGTTAATGAGGTAGCATTGTTTTCACCAACAATATTCAAATCGCAAAAGCCAATACTTGAACTTGGAAGTCCATTAGAGAATTGGATGTAGGCATTACTAACTGCCGCCCCTTGAGGAACGGGTATGTTTTGAAAGCGTACACCAACGGTTTGATCACCGCTCCAATCATTCACGATATTTAGTATGGTTTCATTGATTGAAGTAAATGGCTGAGCAAAAGGTTCTTCTGCATCATCAGAACTTTGGATGACTGCTGCTGAAACGATACCCGTATAAGTTGTTGAACTACCACTGGTATTATTAGAAGCTCCTGGTGTTGGGTTAGTAAATAATTGAAATAAACCACTACCATCGGTGGTTCTACCAAAAGAGATGTTACTGTTTTGAGGACCAAATAAAACCTGATCCGCAAAGGTAATTCCATCGGGAAGGAATAGCGCCATAGCTTCTCCATCAGAACTTAATTTTAGGTCCAAATGATTTGCTCCTTGGTCAGTGTCCTTATCAGCCCAAATGATAAGAAACCCACCAGCAGGCACTGTTGTTAGTGTAGGGTCAGTATCAGGAATTTGCCAAAGAGTTGGATCAGAAATATCATCTGAGAAATAATAATTTGCTAAATCAATATCAATCGGTCCGGCATTATAAATTTCGATCCAATCGTCGTACTCACCAAAGTTATCAGCTATGACATTATTATTGATCGCCATCCATTCATTGATGAATAGTTGAGCTTTTAATGGTGTTAACGAAAATGATAGGAATATAAGGGCGAGGGAGAACAGTGTACCTTTTCTCATGTTAATAGGAATTATAAGGAAATTTTGAATCTGTTAAATACTTACGTTCTTACAAAATTAATGAAAATAAACCTTAAAGGTTTGTATGAAAAAAAAATACCTGCTTTAAGGTATGGAAAATATAAATATATGGCATATATTTGCCATGCGTTTTAATGAGGGTTTAAACGTGTAGATCTTTGTCCAAAGATTCTAAATCTCTTCCCACAAACCGTTTACAAAATACAAACAATTTAGTTGTCAACTTCACCTAGCGTTTAGTTGCAATGTACTATTCTTTTAATGCTATTTCCAGCATTAGCATACTATGTAAACTGGTATAAATTTCTTTTAACGATTTCTATCAAACGGAATGTATTCTGTTATGCATTGTCCGTGCAGTCTAATGAACATATTGAATCTTTAAAATCAGTAGTACTGATTTGTTTTTGATTGGAGTAAAGTTCGTTTGTAATCTCATGATCGACATTTTTATAACAAGTGGAAATGTCATAAATACAATTTTACTATTTAATTGTACTAAACAAACTGCGACGAACTTTTCTTGAATCTGTTTTTGGGATGTACCCCCTCTTCTGTTAAAAGGAGAGGGGATTTTTATTTTGAAATAACTTTATTAAAACAAAAAGCACCTTCATAATTATGAAAGTGCTTTTTGAAAACAGTAATTTTTTTAAATTTTATAGTTGAACAAAATCGAGAATCTCATCAACGTACTGTCGATCATTGGCTAGGCGTGGTACCTTATTTTGGTTTCCATATTTGCCTTTTGATTTCATCCAGCCGAGAAAAGTACCCTTAGGTAATGATCGCAATAAAAGTTGTTCCAAGGCCATGTCTTTGTAGCGCTTTGCCTCGTAATCAGAGTTAATCTTTTGCAAGTTTTTATCGAGCAACTGATTAAACGCAGCAATGTCCATTGGTGGTTTGTCAAACTCGATTAGCCACTCGTGTCCACCTTTCCCAGAACCTTCAAAGAAAATTGGTGCTACCGTATATTCTGAAACAATAGCCTCTATTTCATTACAAGTCAATTCAAGTGCTTTATCTGTATTTGATACCATTACCTCTTCACCAAATGCATTGACGAATTGTTTGGTACGACCAGTAATTTTAATTTTATAAGGAGCCTTCGAAGTAAATCGAACGGTGTCACCTATCTTATATCTCCACAGTCCAGAATTAGTAGAAATGACAATTGCATAGTTTTTACCAATTTCAACATCTTCTAAATTTACAGTAATTGGATTTTCATTATGCCATTCTTCCATTGGTATAAACTCGTAGTAAACACCATTGTCAAGTAAGAGCAACATGTCGTCACTATTAAGATCTGATTGCGTCGCAAAGTATCCTTCAGAAGCGTTATAAACTTCCATGAAGACAACATCACTTGATGGTAAAAATCGATATAGTTGTTCCCGATAAGGAGTGATACTAACCCCTCCGTGGATGTAAGCTTCAAAGTTTGGCCAAACCTCAAGCATGTGCTCCTTGCCAGTCATTTCTAAAATCTTTCGGAAGAAGACAATAATCCAAGTAGGAACTCCACCAACCATTCTAATGTGCTTCGCTTCTTTGATAGCAATCTCTGCCATTTTTTCCATCTTCGATTCCCAATCATCGAGTAAACAGATATCAATATCTGGTTCAAAGAAAGGGCGTGCGACTTTAGGCATGTCCTTAACCATTAGCGCAGAAACATCGCCATAAACAGTGTCAAGGTTAGGTTTGTATTTGGAATGACTCCCAGCCATAAGGAAGTTCTTACCAGAAAATATAGTACAATCTGGTTTGTTATGATAGAGTAAGGTCATGGTGTCCCAAGTACCTTTAATATGACAGCTTTTGAAATTTTGAGGAGAAACGGGAAGGAATTTACTTTTATCGCTCGTAGTACCAGATGATTTAGAAAAATGTGTAACAACTCCTGGCCATAAGACATCTTTTTCCCCTTCCATCATGCGTGAGATATATGGTTTGAGTGATTCGTAATCTTGCACAGGAACTTGAAGTGCGTAATCTTGAGGTGAGTCAATATTCGCATAATTATGAGCTTTACCCCATTTGGTTTCCTTTGCAGATTCTATCAAACTTGTAAATATATCTCTCTGTGCTTCAAGAGGGTTATTCATGAAGTATTCGATCTGCTTATATCGCAGGGAGTAATAAGTTTGAAACACGGAGTTTACCAGACCTCTCATGGTTTTCTTAATCGTTTAAGGTGTTCTTCAAGCTGTTAAATATTCAAACAAACAGCTATATTCTAATATTAGCACGCATTCAATCTAATTTAAGTAATATCTACTTAATTATTAGTTTTTTAGGCAAAATGATTGTGATTTATTCTTACGAAAAGCAAACGAGAGTATTTTCAGGGATATTATACCATAAGACATAATACCCCTGAGAATTGTTAATAATGGCCCTTTCCAAGCCTTATTTGTTTACACCCCTAAGTTCTTCTTTCAAGAACCTTCCGGTGTGGCTTTTTTTGCTTGCAGCTATCTTTTCTGGAGTACCTGTTGCGACAACAGTACCACCTCTATATCCACCTTCTGGCCCCATATCGATGATGTGATCTGCTACTTTGATCACATCCATATTGTGCTCAATGATAATAATGGTGTTGCCTTTATCCACGAGCTTATTCAAAACTTGGAGGAGTTGTCGAATGTCTTCAAAATGCAAACCAGTAGTAGGCTCATCTAAAATATAAAGTGTTTGTCCTGTGTCTCGTTTTGATAACTCTTCAGAAAGTTTTACGCGTTGAGCTTCGCCTCCAGAAATAGTGGTCGCTTGCTGTCCTAGAGTAATGTATCCCAATCCAACATCTTGCAATGTTTTTGTCTTTCGATAAATAGAAGGAATTTTTTCAAAAAACTCAACTGCTTCATCAACGGTCATATTTAAAACATCACTGATTGATTTTCCTTTAAAAAGAATCTCAGTTGTTTCTCTATTATACCGTCGGCCCATACAAGTTTCGCAATCAACTTGGACGTCTGGTAGGAAGTTCATTTCAATGACTCGCTTTCCTGCTCCTTGACAAGTTTCGCATCGACCACCTTTTACATTGAATGAAAAACGGCCTGGTTTATAACCACGTATTTTTGCTTCTGGTAAATCAGAAAAGATCTTACGAATGTCAGTAAACAGACCCGTATAAGTCGCCGGATTTGATCGAGGTGTACGTCCAATTGGAGACTGATTAATTTCAATTACTTTATCAATATGTTCCAACCCTTTGATGCTGTCATGAGCCATCGGGCGTTGGGTACTTCTGTAGAAATGTTTTCTAAGAATAGGGTAGAGCGTTTCGTTAATTAAAGTTGACTTTCCACTTCCAGAAACACCCGTTACGCAGCAAAAAGTACCTAACGGAATTTTAATGTTAACATTTTTTAAATTATTACCAGTTGCGCCTTTTAATTCTAAGAAATTACCATTTCCTTTACGTCGTTTTTTAGGTACAGCAATTTGCTCTTTATCTCTTAGGTATTTTGAAGTAATGGTGTTTTTCTTTAAGAAAGTAGCAGGTACACCTTGGCCTACGAGTTCTCCACCGTGTTTTCCTGCACCTGGTCCTAGATCAATCAAATAGTCAGAAGCTAACATGATATCTTTATCGTGTTCAACCACTAAAACAGTGTTCCCAATTTCAGCTAATTCACGAAGTGATTCGATCAAACGTTGATTGTCACGTTGGTGCAAACCGATACTAGGCTCATCCAAAATATAGGTGATTCCTGTTAGTTGTGAACCAATTTGTGTGGCCAAACGAATCCGTTGAGATTCTCCACCAGATAAAGAACGTGCAGGTCTGAAAAGGTCTAAATAATCTAAACCAACATGGAGTAAAAAACCAAGTCGAAGCTTTAATTCTTTTAGAATATCCTTTGCGATGACAGCCTGTCGTTTTGATAAATGTTTGTCCAGCTCATGCATCCATTCTGACAATTCAGCAATATCCATTTTGGCTAATTCTGAAATGTTTTTATCTCGAATTTTAAAATGCAAAGATTCCTTTTTTAGGCGTAAGCCAGCACATTCGGGACAAGATTCAATGACCATGAAGTCTTCTGCCCAACGTCTAATTTTATCTGAAGAAGATTCTTTGTACCAACGGATAAGCATGTTCGCCAAACCCTCATAAGCAAGGTTATATGCGAAGTCATGTTTGTTGTAACTAAGGTTAACATTGAAGCTTTCATTACCACCTTGAATGATGGCATCAATTGCTTTTTTAGGAATCTTTTTTATTGGTGTAGAAAAGGTGAATTTAAATTTTTTGGCAATAGCTCGAAGCTGCTTAAAGGTCATGTTGTCGCGTACCTCACCAAAAGGAACGATACCAACTTCATTGATGCTTTTGGAGTCATCTGGAATGACCTTTTCCATGTCAACGGCTTGAACATTTCCCAAGCCCTTACATTTGGGGCAAGCCCCATATGGGGAGTTAAAAGAGAACGCATTTGGAGAAGGTTCTTCATAAGAGATCCCTGTTTCTGCATCCATCAAATGTTTACTGTATGGAAAGACTTTGTTCGTTTTGAAATCCATTAAGAAAAGTAAGCCATTCCCCATTCTTAAGGCTGTCTGAATGGAAGCAGAAAGTCGTTCCTTATTTTTCGTTTCAACAGAAAGTCGATCAATGACGACTTCAATATCGTGCACCTTGTATCGGTCAAGTTGCATGCCTGTTGTAATATCCAAAACCTCACCG
Organism: uncultured Saprospiraceae bacterium; assembly: GCA_937959375.1. Taxonomy (GTDB): domain Bacteria; phylum Bacteroidota; class Bacteroidia; order Chitinophagales; family Saprospiraceae; genus CALGLS01. Next base: position 13,931 of record CALGLS010000157.1, on the reverse strand, counting down.
TCTACACGTACTTTTGTATATCCTTGTTTTCTGACTTGATCAAACAATTCACGGTAATGTCCCTTTCTTGCACGTACAAGAGGAGCTAATAAAAAGACCTTCTTCTTTTTGAAGTGCTCAAATATATGCTCCACCATTTGGTCTTCATTGTAGCGTTCCATTTTCTTACCTGTGTTGTAAGAATAGGCATCGCCAGCACGAGCAAACAGTAGGCGCATGAAGTCATAAATTTCAGTAATGGTTCCTACCGTAGAACGTGGATTTTTACTGGTCGTTTTTTGTTCAATTGAAATGACAGGACTAAGCCCAGAGATATTTTCGACATCAGGTCGCTCCATCTCTCCAATAAACTGACGAGCATAGGCAGTGAAGGTCTCCATATACCGGCGCTGGCCTTCCGCATAGATCGTGTCAAAAGCCAATGATGATTTACCACTACCGCTGATACCAGTGATGACTACAAACTTATTGCGAGGAATTTTTACGTCTATATTTTTGAGATTGTGCACGCGTGCACCGGTCACTTCGATGTGCTCGTTTTCTATAGCTTGAGTTGCTCCTTTCTTTTTTGATACTTTGGGCATAATCGTTTTTCCCTTTTTGAGCGTATGTTAGTAATGAAGTTGCTGAATAGTTTCAACATTTAGTGCGAAGCCAAAAATAAGGAAAGATGATTGCTTAACCTAGAAGTTGTTAAAAGTTATCGCTCATTAAATCTTTTGCAACAGCTCTTTAACAACTAAACGCATTTTTGGTTCAGCAATCTTTGCTAGTTCGATGACTGCCTCAAGGGTCGTTTCACGGATGATCTCTGGAGGGTAGCAATGATTGGAAACAACAGAAACAACAAAGACTGGTAGGCTCATGTGGCGCGCTACGATGACTTCAGGAACAGTAGACATACCAACGACATCTCCACCAATTCGATGAAGGTATTGGTATTCTGCTGGAGTTTCTAAATTAGGACCTTGTAAACCGACATAAACACCTTCGTGTGCGCGGATATTATGATCACCCGCTATTTGGACAGCTAGCTCGATCATCTCACGATCATATGTTTTTAACATGTCTGGAAAACGAGGCCCTAAACGTTCGTCGTTGACACCACGTAAAGGGTTTTCGGGTTGGAGGTTGATGTGATCTTTTATGAAAACTAAGTCACCTGCGTACATATTAGCGTTGGTACTTCCAGATACGTTGGAGATCAATAATTTTTTAACTCCCAAAAACTTTAATACGCGTATAGGAAAGGTGACCTGCTTCATACTGTAGCCTTCATAATAATGAAAGCGACCAGCCATAGCAACAATTGGTTTTTGGGCGAGATGACCAAAGATCAATCTTCCTTGATGACTTTCAACGGTTGACTCGGGAAAGTGAGGAATATCTTTATAAGAGATACTATGAGTAATCTCAATTTCATCTACCAAGCCACCGAGTCCTGTTCCTAATATGATTCCAAAATCTGGTTTGAAATCTGTCTGCGATCGAATGAAATCTATTGCTTCTTGAATTTGTTCAAATAACATATTAATCTACGATCATTGTTTTTGTATCCAATTGCTGTTGAATGATATTTTCAGGAAGTTCCCTAGCTTCGTATTGTTGGTTACGAAGTTGTGCCTTGAAGCCAGCTTCTGTGATTGCATTTTGAATACCATCAGCGGTAAATCGGAAGGCAGCACCTGCAGCAGAAACCACATTTTCTTCAATCATGATACTACCAAAGTCATTTGCTCCCGAGTGTAAACAAAGCTGCGCGACCTGCTTACCAACGGTCAACCAAGATGCTTGAATGTTGGTAATGTTGGGCAACATGATTCGACTGATTGCGATCATGCGAACATATTCATCACCGGTGCAAGTGTTACGAGCCCGTTTGATTTTTTTGAGTAAGGTTCCTTCGTCCATAAATGGCCAAGGAATGAAAGCGATAAAGCCTTTTGCGTCTTTTGGCTTCTTAGCTTGCACTTCGCGTAGCGCAACCAAATGCTCCATTCGTTCCATATTTGTTTCGATGTGACCAAACATCATGGTAGCTGAGGTGGTCATTCCGACGTTGTGTGCAGCGTGCATGACATCCAACCATTCTTGTCCACCACATTTACCTTTCGATATCAATCGACGGACTCGATCGCTAAGTATTTCGGCCCCAGCCCCAGGTAAAGAATCCATACCAGCATCTTTTAATGCTTGTAAAACCTCCGTGTGAGTAGATTGCTCTAGTTTGGTAACGTGTGCAATTTCTGGAGGTCCAAGTGCATGAAGTTTCAAATTAGGGTAAAGGCTTTTCAACTCTCTAAATAGGTCGCAATAGTATTTGAGCCCCAAATCAGGGTGATGTCCACCTTGTAGAAGTAGCTGTTCGCCACCAAAAGCAAAGGTTTCTTCTATTTTTTGTTTGTATTGCTCTATGGTTGTGATATAAACTTCCTCATGACCTGGGCGACGATAGAAGTTGCAAAACTTGCAATTAGCAATACAAACGTTGGTGGTATTAGAGTTTCGGTCGATAATCCAAGTAACCGTTTTTTCAGGTACATGATGGTATCTGAGTTGGTTACCAACGTGCATTAACTCTGCAGTTGAGGCATTTTCAAATAGGAATAAGCCTTCTTCGGCAGATAGGAATTCCAGTTTTAAGGCACGTTGTAAAAGTTCAGCTACTTGCATATGGATAAATGGTTTGGTTCTTTTCTTTAGAAATCCAAAGGTAAAGAACGAGTTGTTTTAAATCTTTACTTAGTAACAAAAATACAAAGCCTCTTGTTTACAATTGCATTTTATATAGATTATCATTATATTTGCATCGCCTTAACTCCAAGAGAAGAGGGAACCTTAAAAGTTCCCTCTTTTTATTTATACACTAGACTAAAGGGTAATGAGAAATAAAATAGAGGCATTAATTGAGGAAAAATTTAAAGAAGAAGGTTTTGAGGACTGCTTTTTAGTAGATATCAATAGACCAGAGGGAAGCAATAAGCTGGAAATTTTTGTGGATGCTGATAGTGGAATCAATTATAAAACCTGCCAACGCTTAAGCCGTTATTTAGAAGCGTATATAGATGAGGCTCAGTGGTTAGGAGAAAAATACATCTTGGAAGTTTCTTCACCAGGTATTGGTCGACCTTTGAAATTTAATCGACAATACAAAAAGAACATTGGTAGGAAAGTAGCCGTAAAACTAAATGTGGGAGGAACTGAAGAAGGAACATTGAAGGAGGTTTCGGAAACGGAAATAATCCTTGAACGTAAAGTACGAGTGAAAGAAGGCAAAAAGAAAGTGAATAAGGTCTTGGAGATTCCGATCTTATTCGATGATATCAAAGAAACAAAAGTGAAGATAACTTTTAATAAAAAGTAAATTTTCAAAAAAAACTTCAAGTCATATATAAACTCTAAAAGAATGAATTTAGTAGAAACGTTTACGGAATTCAAGTCGGGAAAAAATATTGATCGTCCTACGATGGTTCGTGTTTTGGAAGACGTATTCAGAACCTTGATTCGAAAGAAATATGGTTCTGATGAAAATTTTGATGTAATTGTGAACACCCAAAAAGGTGACCTTGAATTATGGAGGGTAAGAGAAATCGTTCCAGATGGCGAGGTATTGGATGATCGTAGTCAAATTTCTATTTCTGAAGCTTTATCGATTGATGAAGATTATGAAATCGGAGAAGAATGTTACGAACAACTTTTTTTAGAAGACTTTGGTCGTAGAGCGATTATGGCAGCACGTCAAACTTTGATTTCCAGAATCATGGAATTAGAGAAAGACGAAGTTTACAAACAATACTCGGAACGAGTTGGTCAAATTGTATTAGGCGAAGTACACCAGATACTTAAGCGAGAAATCTTAATATTGGACGATACAACAGGTAACGAATTGGTGATGCCTCGTAATGAAATGATAAAAGGTGATTTTCTCCGTAAAGGGGACATGATCAAAGGTGTGATTCGAAAAGTAGAAATGAAAAACAACAATCCAGTTGTAATTGTTTCGCGAACAGATAGTGCCTTCCTCGAAAAATTGATGGAGCAGGAAGTTCCTGAAATCGAAGATGGTCTAATCACCGTAAAGAAAATTGTGAGAATGCCTGGTGAACGTGCAAAGGTTGCCGTTGAATCATATGATGATCGTATCGATCCAGTTGGAGCTTGTGTAGGTATGAAGGGATCAAGAATTCACGGAATCGTAAGAGAACTGAAAAATGAGAACATTGATATTGTAAACTATACAAGCAACCACTCATTGTTTATCCAACGTTCCCTAACACCAGCAAGAGTTAGCCGTATCGATTTGGATATGGAAAAAATGAAAGCAAAGGTATACCTAGAACCAGATCAAGTGTCATTGGCGATTGGTAAAGGTGGAACCAATATTAAATTGGCTTCTAAACTAACTGGTTTTGAAATCGATGTTTTCCGTAATAATATGAACGAAGTCGAGATCGATGACGTTGAACTAGATGAATTCTCTGACGAAATCGATAGCTGGGTTATTGATAGCCTTAAGAATATCGGTTGCGATACAGCAAGAAGTGTCCTTGAATTAAGCAAAGAAGAGCTGATCAGACGTACCGATTTGGAGGACGAAACCATCGAGCATGTATTGGGAATTTTCGCTGCAGAATTTGATGAAGAAGAAGAATAAAGAATAAACCCTTGAAAAAATAGCAGAAATGCCAGTTTTTCAAGGGTTTATGACCTGTTTTCCCTCTAAAGATTAAAGGAATACACAGTTTTCGTTTAACTTTGTGAGTGGAAAACAATAATTGATACTATTAAGTAGTTGTTTCCAACTATGTGAATAACCACTTATTACCTACACCAGAAATAAAATTTCTTTATTTCCGGTTTTTAGATTTAAACGAAGAACAGGATAGTTAAAACTTTTTTTGCCTATAACCACTCTTCAAATATTATTTATTGGATTCTAGCTTTTTTCTATGATGAGTAAATTTATTAATTAATAAAACAATTGATACAGTATGTATAACTGATCTCACTTCATCGGAAAGGGCTTTTGTCTATCATTATTTTGTCTTAAAGTTTAAGACGTAAAAAAATTCTATGGCTCAACGTTTAGTTAAGATAGCAAAAGAATTAAATGTAGGAACGACTACCATCGTAGAACATCTCGCAAAGAATGGCTTCGAGGTAGACAATAAACCTACAGCTAAGATTTCCGATGAGATGTATGATGTACTCATCAAGGAATTCAAGAACTTTGCTGACGTCAAGGAGAAAGCAGACCAATTAGTTATTGGTACTCGCCCTGTTCAGAAAAAAGAACCAGCTCCTGTCGTTAAGAAAGAAGAGCCTGTCGTTGCTCCAACTCCTCCTCCCGCTCCCCCTGTTGTTGAAGTAGAAACTCCTGCTGAACCAACTCCACCGGAACCAGAACCACAACCTGAGCCAACACCTGAACCGGTTGCGGAAGAAACTCCTATTGCTGAACCAGTAGTGGAAGAACCAACAATTGTTAAGGAAGAACCTGTAAAGGATGAAAAACCTAAAGTTGGATTGACCATCAAAGGAAAGATAGATCTTCCATCAAAGAAGAAGCCTAAGAAAAAAGAAACGGCAAAGAAGAAACCAGTTGAAAAACCGGTAGAAAAGGAAGTAGAAAAAACGGAAGAACTTGCTACACCACCTGTAGTAGCTAAAAAAGATATAGAGGAAGCATCGGAATCAGTGGATCATTCAGCAATTGACAAGCCAAAGGGGCCAATGATGCGTGCGGAAACGCCTCAATTGAAAGGACTTAAGATTCTAGGTAAAATTGATACTGATAAATTAAAACGTCCTAAGAAAAAGAAAAAGGTTGAAACTAAAGCGGGTGATGATAATGCTAAAAAGAGAAAGCGTACTAGAAAGAAAGTTTCTGTAGCTTCTACTCCAAGCAACAACGCCAATAGTGGAAACAACAGAGGTACACCAAATAGAGGTACACAAAATAGAGCTGGTGGCGGACCTCCTCGTAGAGGCGGAAGTGGACCATCGAGAGGAAGAAGAGACGATGTTAAAGAAGTTTCTCAAAAAGAAATTGATGAGAAAATCAAACAAACAATGGACCGTCTTTCCGGTAGAGGAAAGCGGAAACGTCAAAAAATGCGTCGTGACAACAGAGATCGTCACCGTGAAAAACAAGAAGCTGCTGAAGCTGAAAAGGAAACTGGCCGCCTACAACTGACAGAATTCGTTTCTGTTTCAGAATTGGCGGGTTTGATGGATGTTCCTGTTGCTGAGGTGATCACTACTTGTATGAATCTTGGTGTAATCGTTTCGATCAATCAACGATTGGATGCAGAGATCATCGAGATTGTAGCCAGTGAATTTAATCATGAAATCGAATTCATTAGTGCAGAAGAAGAAGCAGACGAAGAAGATGATATCATCCCAGATGATCCTAAAGATCTAGTACCACGTGCTCCAATTGTAACTGTAATGGGACACGTTGATCATGGTAAAACTTCCTTGCTGGATTATATTCGAAAAGCAAACGTAGCAGACGGTGAGGCCGGGGGTATTACCCAGCACATTGGAGCTTACGAAGTAATGGTTGGAGACAAAAAGATTTCCTTCTTAGATACACCGGGTCACGAAGCCTTTACGGCGATGCGTGCGCGTGGTGCGAAAGTTACTGACATTGCCATCATTATTATTTCTGCTGATGATAGAATCATGCCTCAAACAAAAGAGGCAATCAGTCACGCACAAGCGGCTGGTGTACCTATTATTTTTGCGATCAACAAAATTGATAAAGACGGTGCAGATGTAGATCGTATTAAACAAGAATTAGCAAGCGCTAACCTATTGATAGAAGAGTGGGGTGGTAAGTACCAGTCACAAGATATTTCTGCTAAGATGGGTACCAATGTTGATGCCTTGTTGGAGAAAGTTTTGCTTGAAGCAGAAATGCTTGAACTAAAAGCGAATCCAAAAGCAAGAGCACTGGGTACTGTTATTGAAGCATCTCTTGATAAAGGAAGAGGTTTCGTTACCAAAATTTTGGTTCAAAACGGAACGCTTAAAGTTGGAGATGCAATGATTGCCGGAGAACACTCGGGTAGGGTCAAAGCGATGTTTAACGAACGAGGCAAGAAAGTAAAAGAAGTAGGACCTTCTACTCCAACACTTGTTCTTGGTTTGAGCGGTGCACCTCAAGCTGGTGAAAAATTCAAAGTATTAGAAAGTGATTCTGAAGCACGTCAAATTGCTGCTCGTAGAGGTCAAATTTCTAGAGAGCAAGCGAATCGAGCATCTAAACGTATTAGTTTGGATGAGATCGGAAGACGTTTAGCTTTAGGTACATTTAAAGAACTTAACTTGATCATCAAAGGTGATGTGGATGGTTCAATCGAAGCATTGGCAGATTCATTGATGAAACAATCGATAGAGACTGTTCAAGTAAATGTTATCCACAAAGCGGTAGGTCAGATCATCGAATCAGATGTACTATTGGCTTCTGCTTCCGATGCAATTGTTATTGGTTTCCAAGTACGACCATCTATCGGTGCGCGTAAGTTGGCTGAGCGAGAAGGTGTTCAAATTAAAACCTACTCGATTATCTACGAAGCAATTGAAGAGCTTAAATTGGCTATCGAAGGAATGCTTGAACCAACGAAGGAAGAGAAAATCGTTGCACAAGTTGAGGTACGTGAAGTATACAAAATTAGCCGCTTAGGAACCATTGCTGGATCTTATGTATTAGAAGGAAAAATTACAAGAAACACAAAAATTCGTATTATTCGCGATGGTATCGTAATCTATCCAATGAAGGAAGGTGCCATTGGAGAACTTGGCTCTTTGAAGCGATTTAAAGAAGATGTTAAAGAAGTCAAATTCGGAATCGAATGTGGTCTTACTATTAAAAACTATAATGACATCAAAGTTGGTGACATTGTTGAAGGATACGAAATCGTTGAAATCAAACAAACACTGTCCTAGGACAGTGTTTGTTTTTTCGCGTAGATGACGAATGAACGATAAGCTCAAACAGCTTTCCCTCTCTTCTCCACAGATACATTATTACGCTATATTATTTTTTTGCTTTTGCCTACCTGTCTGGTCGGTCGGAACCGTCATGGCTATTATTACCCTGATGGTAAATGCTGTTTTTTGTGGAGCCCTTCTTAAAAATAGATCGAAGCTATTACACCCAATTCCACTTTTTTCAATTGGTATATATCTGGTTTACTTAATTGGCCTAGCGTACACAACAGACCTGAGTGATGGTTTACGAGATGTAGAAACCAAACTAAGTCTCCTCTTATTTCCACTTCTATTTTTTACTGGACCAAAACTGAAGCCCAAACAAAAGGAAAGGGCATTGTTGTTTTTCATCCTTGGATGCCTAGGGGCTATTCTAGTTGGTATGACTCAACTTTGGTACTACACGATTTATTTAAAAATCTATCTGACTGCAAAATTTGCAAACTTAACAGGTGTTCATTCTTCTTATTTGTGTCTTTATCTTGGTGTAGGAATTTTTTTTCTTGCGCAACAATTATTGATTAAAAATGAAAATGACCTAAGTAAAAAAAGAAGACTTCTTTATGGAAGTTTAATCCTTGTTTTTATAATCGCCATCCTCAACTTGTACGCTAAGATGGGAACCTATGTGCTTATTTTATTGCTGACTATTTTTTATTTGGGGTATCAATTTAAAAAACAGAATTATACAAAAGGTATGCTGCAAACAGTTGTAGGACTATGCTTGGTATTCGGTTTGACCAAAGTTATACCTGCCGCAAACTATGCACTCTATGATAAAATTGACATACCTAAAATAACAGTGTCCGAAGAAACACCTCCAGATGTACGATTAGAAATCTGGAAATCATCATTGATGACAATCAAGGAAAAATTATTCATCGGGCATGGGACAGGAGATGTACATGTCGAATTGATTAAGAGATACAAACTGAATGATTTCAAGCTTGGAGTAGCGTCTAACTTCAATCCGCACAATCAATATTTACAAACGACTATCGCCCTAGGCCTGGTTGGCTTATTCTTTCTAATAGGAACCTTCTTCGTTGCAATCATTTTTGCATGGAGAGAGCAACACTATTTCTACTTGTTTTTTGTTTTGCTTTTCGCAATGTGCTGTTTGACAGAAAGCATGTTAGAGATGGAGAAAGGCGTATTGTTCTTTTGTTTTTTCAATAGCTTTTTTGCGATTGATTTGTTGAAAGAGGATAGCCGCTAACAAACAAAAAATCCCGAATCTGCCAATCAGCAAATTCGGGATTCTTTCTAAAAGAACAAGTCGCTCTATTCCGGCTCGAAACCAAGAATAATATTGAAACGTCCAAATCGTTCAAACGGACTACCAATTCCAGTGTCTGGTTTGTCAAATCCAAGACCGTAATCAAATCCAAGTGTACCAAACATTGGAAGGAATACACGAAGTCCCATACCCGCAGATCGCTTAACATCGAAAGGGTTGAAATCTCTGAATCGTTTCCAAGAATTACCACCAGAGGCAAAAGCCAATACATAAATAGTTGCACTAGGATTTAATGAGAATGGGTAACGAATCTCAACATTGAACTTGTCAAATACTGGAGCAGGTACAGGGTTAGCAATACCTTCTCTAAAGTTACCTTCTAAATCACCTACGTCATATCCTCTCAATGAGATTACATCGGTACCGGTATAGAAACTACCCGTTTGCTGTGAGAAACCATCTCCACCTAACTGGAATTGCTCAAAAGGTGAAAGTCCAATATCATCATTATAACTTCCAATCATTCCTAACTTTCCATCTACCTTTAAGACTAACTTCTTATCGTTGGTAAGTGGTGTGTACCATTCGAAATTGAAACGCCATTTGTGGTATTCCAAAAATTTGAACTTCTCACTTGCTGGAAGATCCGAGTAGTCTTTGTTTGAAAACGCAGAATAAGGAAGCGTAAATTGTGTTGACAAGGAAAAGGAAGATCCACTTCTTGGATAAATAGGTTCATCAACAGAACTTCTTGTAAAGGTTTGATTGATACTAAAGTTATAAAAAGCACCCTGTGTGATATTTTCATTCTCTTCAGTAATGAAACCTCCACGAGCCCAATTAACTAAGTTCAAGCGCTGTAAGCTAAGTGTAGTATTAGATACAAAGTAATCATCAGGCCATTTCAAACGAGTTCCCAAACCAATAGATCCACCAAGAATGTTGAAGCGACCATGGCCAATTTCATTTCTTGGAAAACCATTCGTTAGAATAGTGTAGTAGGCAGCAACCGTAAATGAGGTTGGTTTTTTACCACCCAACCAAGGTTCAGTAAATGACATGTTGTAAGACTGGTACTGGTTACCGTTTGTTTGTGCACGGAGTGATAGTCGCTGACCGTCACCTTGAGGAAGCGGACTCCAACTTTCTTTTTTGAATATATTTCGAATAGAGAAGTTGTTGAAAGACACACCAAGTGTACCAATCACTCCACGGCCTCCACCTGCCCAACCAGCAGAAAGTTCCAACTGATCAGAGGGCTTTTCTTCTACAATGTATTCGATATCAACCGTACCTCGTTGCGGGTTTACCGGTGTATTGATTTGCAAAGCTTCTGGGTTGAAATAACCTAAACCAACAATCTGACGATTAGAACGAATGATATCTGTACGGCTAAACTTCTGGCCAGGACGCGTACGTAGTTCTCTTCTAATTACATGCTCGTGTGTACGATCATTTCCTTTTACAATTACTCGATCAATGGTAGCCTGCGGGCCTTCGTAAATTCGAATTTCTAAATCAATAGAATCTCCAACGACAGCAACCTCAACCGGATCAACTCTAAAAAACAAGTATCCATTGTCCATATAAATGGTACTAACATCTCGTCCATCAGGACTAAACTGAAGACGCGTCATCAATAATTCTTGATTGTAAACATCACCTTTCTTAATACCCAAAACAGTTTCAAGCATCTCAGTTTCATAAATCGAGTTGCCTTTCCATTGAAGATTACGGAAGAAATAACGAGGTCCTTCGTGGATGTCAAGATGTACAAATACGTTCCCACCTTTTTCTTTTCTCCATATACTATCAGAAACGATTGTCGCATCCTTATAACCAATAGTGTTATAGTAAGCGATGATCGCTTCCTTATCTCCCTCAAACTCTTCTTTGATCAACTTCGATGAAGAAAAGATTCGACCTTTCTTCTTTGTCCCTTTCATCAGTTTACGGATTTTCTTCCGCTTCACATTATCATTACCAGAGACAGTAATCTTTTCAATTTTAATACGATCGTTTTTATCAACGTCGAAAACAAGTCGAACGGCATTAGCACGCTTCGTATCTTTTTCTTCTTTTATTTTGACCGTAGCATCTAAGAATCCTTTTTCTTTGTAGTAATCAACGATACCTGTGCTAACATTCATTTTAGCATTTTCGGTAACGATACCACCCTTGATCAAATGTTGTCGAACAATGTCATTTAAGTCGTCGTGGTGAGATTTTTTAGCACCTTTATAAGAATGCTCTGTATAACGTGGTCTTTCTTGAACAACGATTTCAAGAAAGATAACAGTACCAATTGTTTTTTCTTTGTAGATCTGGATATCTGTAAATAGACGTAGCTTCCACAAAGCTTTCATCGCCTTTTGAATGTCTGGACCAGGAATCCTAATTTTGTCACCAACCTTTAGGCCAGCAATAGCAATAATGGCATTATCATCACTGAATTCTGCACCAGTGACTTTGATGCCACCGATCTCATAAGTTTGTGCATCTGTGTAGTCAACGGTAGGATCTCCTCCAGTCTGCGCCAAACTGTTTAGAGGTAGGAAAGTGTATTGAATAAATAATGCAAAAGCAAGTATCAAATATTTTTTCATCAATCGAAATTTAGTCTCGTCTCTGTTGAGTATGATTGTTTTTATGTTTGTTGGTCTTGAGTATTTAAAAGTATAAGACTCAAGGTCAAAAGAGCATAACGCTCATTTTATAGCACTGTTGTTGTGTGATTTTATTTTCTAGCTTATTTGTTCGCTGGTTTTCCCAAAACGTCGTTCCCTGTTTTGGAAATCAATAATCGCTTCATGAAAATGTTCCTTTCTGAACTCAGGCCAAAACAAAGGAGTGAAATACAATTCAGCATAAGATATTTGCCAAAGCAAAAAATTACTGATTCGTTGTTCGTTACTTGTTCGAATTAATAATTCCGGGTCAGGAATACCTTTTGTGCTCAAAGCATTCGCAAACATTTCCTCATTAATATCTTCAGGTTTGATTGTTTGATCTGCAGCTTTTGTTGCTAGTTCCTGAACAGCGTTAATTATTTCCCAGCGAGCGCTATAGTTCAAGGCTAGCACTAAAGTCATTCGAGTATTGTTTTTTGTTTTTTCAATACCGTCGAGCAGAGCCTTATGGGTTTTAGCAGGTAATTTCTTTAAATCACCAATTGCTTGTAAGCGAATGTTATTTTTATTTAGGGTATCTAACTCTCGACGAACCGTTTCTACGAGTAAGGTCATCAGCGCATTGACTTCAAATTGAGGTCGACTCCAATTTTCAGTAGAAAATGCATAAAGCGTTAGATATTCAACACCTAATTCAGCCGCAGCTTCCGTCGTTTCTCTGACAGCAGTCACACCATTCTTATGACCAAAAACACGCGGCTTACCGTGTTTTTTAGCCCAGCGCCCATTACCATCCATAATGATGGCAACATGTCGCGGTAATTTGTCGAGATTTATCTTTTCTTTTAAATTCATATGCCAGCAGGAATACCCTGAGAAAATTCGCACAAAGTTAAGAAAAGAATGCATAAACAGGCCTAGTCTGCCTACTGCTTCTCTATATAAAATGTAGATATTTACCTTAAAATACTATAAAGGAAACCTAAAGGGCTTAATTTCGCGTATACTTGTTTGGTGCCTTTTCTTAAAGATGGGTTGCCTAAGGAACTTGTTTAGGTGTTTCTAGAAAGAATTTTTACAAACAATCACATTACAATGAAATTTAAGGATTTTGCCTACCATAGACCTCAGATGGAAGAATTTACCGCAAGGTTTAATGATTTACTCACCAAATTTGAAGCATCCGACTCTTTTGCAGCTCAAGACGCAGCATTAATGGAAATTAATACCATTCGAGAGGAATTCATGTCAATGAGCAGTATCTGCCAGATTCGTCATACAGTTGACACAAAGGATGCCTTCTATGAAGGTGAAAATGCGTTTTTTGATGCAAATGGACCTAAATACCAGGCATTAGGTAATCGATTTTATACTGCACTGACTGCTTCAAAGTTTAGACCTGAGCTGGAAGCAAAACACGGGAAACAACTTTTTGTGATTGCTGAGCTGAGCAAGACCACATTTGAGCCAGTTATATTGAATGATTTACAAGAGGAAAATAAACTGGTTAGTGAATATGTAAAAATAAAGGCTGGGGCTACCATTACCTTTAGAGATAAAGAATACAACCTTTCAGCACTGATCCCTTTAGAAACTTCTCGAGATAGAACGACTCGTAAAGAGTCAGCTGAGGCCAAATGGAAGTTTTATGAAAAACACAAATTAGATTTCGATAGAATCTATGACGATCAGGTAAAGCTTCGCCACGGGATGGCTCAAAAATTAGGTTACAAAAACTACATCGAACTAGGCTATGCGCGTATGCTTCGATCTGATTATAACGCAGAAATGGTTGCTGGCTTTCGCCAACAAATACTAGAATCAGTGGTCCCTTTGGTTAGTGAATTATTTGAGCGTCAGCGCAAACGTCTTGGTATTGATACCCTCCATTATTATGATGAAGGTTTTCGATTTGACTCAGGTAATCCAAAGCCAAAAGGAAGCCCAGAGTGGATTATCAATAATGCTCAGAAAATGTATAGCGAATTGTCTCCTGAGACCAACAAGTTTTTTAACTACATGATCGAAAAAGATTTGATGGATTTGGTCAACAGAGAAGGCAA
>CALGLS010000156.1 GCA_937959375.1 uncultured Saprospiraceae bacterium | reverse complement strand
ACTTTTTTAAATTTAGAAATGATAACGGAAATCTAAAATATCTAAATGAAGATTATAAAGAAGTCATTGGCTCATGGGGGAACCTACCTCAGGTGTTCAAAGATAATTTTGATGCAAAAACTAGTGGAGGCCTGATCACCGCAGCATTAAATACTTCAGAGAAATTGCACTTATTCAACGGGAAGCAATTCGTTTCTTTCGAAAACGGAAAAACGCTCGGTGATGTACCTATATTCTACGAACTGAAAGACGGTCGTTTTGATCTCATTCGACTCACTTCTAGTACTGGCTATACCCTAAATGAAAAATTATTCGTAAGTGGTTTGGAAGGTATGTTGAATTTAAGAACGCAGGAGATAGACGAAACACCAAGATTTGATGCGATTGCATCTGATCCAACTACCATTAGAATTAACGATAATAAAATTGGTAAAAAGCCCGTAAGCTCACATCTAGACTTTAACTCTGCCAACGGTATTTATTACTGGGAATTATTCTTCCATGCGCCTTTCTTGATTGGACAATCCTTCAACACAGCTCAAAAATTTGATGAGGCAAAGTCTTGGTACGAATACATCTTCGATCCTACGGAAGGACATGCTTATTGGAAATTCCTTCCATTCTTGGCAGTAGATATTCAAAACATCATCAACTCGGTAGAGCATTTAAAAACGGAGTTAGATAATAATCTGCTTAGCGCAAAGTTAGATGATCTGGTCGCTGTCTTAAGGCCACAGCAAGAGGTATTTAGTGGTAATAAAAATTTATCAAAAGATACTTTAGAGCAATTTGGGAAAGACATCAAGTCGAAGCTTCCTGCGGTGAATACAGAGCTAAATAAAATTAATAGCAAACCTGATTTAGTTTCAAGGTTAAAAGAGCTATTGCAAATTATTGAAAAATTACCCGACAGAATTGAAGCAACGGATTCCAATTCCATAGCTCAAATAAAAGCATTCCAAGATGATCCTTTTGATCCGCATGCTATTGCTGATCTACGTAGAGTGGCTTATCGGAAGTCAATTGTTATGAACTACGTTGACAATCTTCTAGACTGGGGCGACATGCTCTTCCGGCAATACTCAATTGAAAGCATCAATGAAGCTCGCATGCTTTATGTGCTTGCCTTTGACTTACTAGGAAACAAACCTGAAAACTTAGGTACACTAAAACAGGAAGATGATAAGACTTATATTGATCTGAGCAACCCATCAGATGGTATGGACTTTTTACTCGACATAGAAGATGATCTTCCTGTTGAAAGTGAAAACCAAGACGATTCGGATGCAACGACGGATTTGGTCAATTCAAATAATTTAATCCAAGGAGTGCATAGTAGCATCATTGACCCTTACTTTTATGTACCAGAAAACGATCTGTTCTTTGATTACTATGACCGAGTAAGTGATCGTTTATACAAAATCCGTCAGAGTCTCAACATACTAGGAATCAAACAGGCACTTCCTTTATTCCAGCCACCAATTGACCCGATGGCGATTGTGCAAGCAGTCAGCGGAGGTGCTTCAGTGGGCGCAGCCGCAGCGGGTATGGGGATAGCAATACCGCATTATCGATTCAGTTTCTTGATGACTAAGGTCAGAGAGCTGGTGCAAAAAGTTAGTCAGTTTGGAGGAGAGTTACTCGCAGCCATTGAGAAAAAAGATGCAGAGAAATTGAGCATTATGCAAAGTAAGCATGAGGCCGATTTACTCAATTTAATGACAGAAGTGAGGCTAGCTCAGATTGAAGAGATAATAAAGAATAAGGAGAGCTTAGAGGTCTCGAAGAAAATGGCAGAAGAACGCAAAACGCATCATGAACAACTACTCGATGCCGGTATGCTGCCAACTGAAATCGCACAGGTGACAACTCAGGGTGCTGCTGCTGTTTTGCATGGCGTTTCTACTGTTGCAAAAATTGCTGCCACTTTTGGATCAGCTTTGCCAGATGCATTGGTTGGGCCATTTATTATGGGGGTGAAAGTTGGCGGATCACAGGCAGGTGAAGTCGCGAACACCATCGCAGATGTTGCCTCCACTGCTGCTGAAGGTTTGAGTATTGTAGGAGAATTGTTAGGTGTGACTGCTCAGCATCAGCGTATGATCGAAGATTGGACGCATGCTAAAAAGAGCGCCATACTAGAAGTTGAGCAAATCGAGATTCAATTAATGGGGGCAGAAGTTCAATTGCAAGTAGCGCAACAGGAACTTCGCATGCATAAGAAGGAGATTGAGAATCAAAAAGAAGTAGCCGACTTTATCAAAAACAAATTTAGCAACGAAAAGCTCTACCAGTGGATGATTGGCCAATTATCGGGTATCTACTATCAGACCTATAAAATGGCTTACGATATGGCGAAGTCGGCTGAAAAAGCATTCGTTTACGAGCGAGGTGTGAAAGCTGATCAGGTCAACTTTGTCAATGGTATGTACTGGAATAGCAACTACAAAGGTTTACTCGCCGGAGAAAAATTAGGGCTTGATATCGACCGTATGGAGAAGGCTTATATTGAAACGAATCAAAGACGTTTCGAAATTACAAAATCGGTTTCCTTACTCGAATTGGATCCAATGGCTTTCCTTGATTTGAAAACCAAAGGGGCTTGTACGATCAGTCTACCCGAATCACTATTTGATTATGACTTCCAAGGACACTATTGTCGACAGATTAAAACCATCAGTATTAGTTTTGATATTCCGGAAGGACAAACAGTCAATGCTACCCTCACACAACTGAGTCATAAAACTGTTTTGGAACCAGATCCAAAGGCCGTTAAATTCTTGTTGAATCCTAAAGATGCGGAACCAATTACGATTCGCAGCAACTGGCGAGCCAACCAACAAATTGCCCTATCAAAGGTCGATGAATATGAAGAGAACAATGGCTTGTTCGAACTTCGTTTTGATGACGAACGTTACCTGCCTTTCGAAGGTACTGGAGCGGTTTCCAACTGGTTGTTGGAACTCAACGGAAAACGTGGTTCATTCAATCCAAGCGAATTGGTAGATGTGGTGGTCAACATAAAGTACACCGCATTACAAGGTGGTCAAGCCTTTGGAGATGCTGTAAGAGGTATGTTAAAGCCTTATCAAACGGTTAAGTTTATCGACTTGAATTTTGACTTCCACAATGAATGGTTGGCATTCTTAGCGAATGATGAAGATACACTAGAGTTGGATGTTAATCGCGAATTATTCCCTGCTATGGCCAATGGAAAGGTGAGTGGAATCTTTACCAAATTTGATCTACTCGAAAAGACCAATATTAGTTTGATTTTGAACAAGGATGATTCGATGCAACTCAAAAATGAGAAGTTTACGGAAACGCCTGGACTTAATATTTCAAGCAAAGGATCGAAGTGGACCTTGAAGGTGAAAGGTGATAAGCAGCAGCTGAAAAATGTATTGCTGCTGGCAGGGTACAAAGCTAATGTTTAAAGATGCTAGATGATTTTATTTGGTTAAAATAAGGGGAGGTAACGTTTACTTTAGAAGTTTAGTAAACGTCTACAAGCCCACTCATTCCGAACCTTGACCAAATGAAATCATTTAGTATCAGTTTAAAACGATAGAGTGGCGATTGGTTCGAAAACTGGCTGAAGCATGAAATTAAATTAAGATGAAATCAAAATTAAAGAAAAAAGGTAAGCAAAAAAAGAAACCGCTAAAAGGTAGAGCAGCCGCCGCTGCGAATCAAGCAGCAGGTGGCAAAAACGTAGCCGATCGTGCTGATGCCATCGCTGTAGCTGAAAGTTTGGGAGTGAGTTTTAACGCAAAAGGCGAAATAACAAATGGACCCGAAGTTCAAAATATGGCTTACGGTAGTGTAACTTCTGCCGCAGCATCAATGGGGCTTAATGTCATGAATGCTGAGGGAACTATTGATACAACTAAGGCAAGAGAGGTCTTAGATTCAGTCCTCGGATTTGCTCCAGGAAAGGAAGGTGCAGAACAACAGGCGGAGGCTGCCAAAGAAATGGAAAGTGCCGTTGTGAAAATGGCAGCAACACTTGGCGTAAACATTTTAGATGCCGAAGGTAAGTTGGATACTACGAAAGCAAAGGAAGTAGCTGAGTTGTCACTAACTGCTGGTACACTTACAAGAATCAGGGAGGGTAGGAGTGAAGCACTCACGGCTCTAAACATTAGTCGAGATAGTTTTGCGAAAGCAACAAACAAAACCAGACAAGAAGCCTCCGAAGCGGTAGACAGACTATTGAATACTACAGTGCTTAAAGATGGAATGGTTGACAGAACAGCAGCATTAAAATCATTAGAAGCTGCCGTGACTTTAGCAAAAACTGATGCATTTTTAGCAAAAAGAAACAAAGAACTTACGCGCCAAGAAGCCGCTCAGTCGCTTCGTGGAAATTAAATTAAAACACTCCAAAAAAAATAAAAAAATGGGCCGTAGTAATAAAAGCCGTTTAACGAAACCAAAGAAAAAGAAGAAGACGACTGGTAGAAATGGAATAACTTCCGTTGCAAGTCGACTCAAGAATGTTTTGAAAAATAAAATAATTGGGAAAACTAAAGCTTCCCAATTTCGAGCACATGCCAATGAAAAACTTGGGATCAACCTAAAAAGAGATAATGATGATGACGTCTTTTTAGTGATGTCAAAAGATAAGCCCAACCAGACTTTCTTTTTCAGAGACAATGATGGGCCTAAGGTATTGGTAGACCGAAAAGATGTACCCATCAACGAGATGAACGTCGATGCAGATATTCATAAACTCAAAAACGTAGCGAGTCAAACGATAATGCAAGATGGAGAACGGTTTCCAAGAATGATTCTAGTGTCAGATACCAAGCCGTTGAGCATGGATGAAGCAAAAGATATTGCTAAACAAATATTGGAAGGTGCTAATGCTGATGGTGGAGATGTTCAACTGAAAGTTGCAGTGAGAATGTTCCAAGGAGAGGATGGGAAATTTCATTATCGATTCCGAGTACTCACTCCTTCTGAAGTCAATTTAATGAACGAACAGCGAGCAAACCTACCTCCTCCAATAGCGAATCGACCAACTGATATTGCTGTGTTGGATGCAACAATGAATGCTGAGCAGGAAACGGATGTATCACTTGATGAATTGGTTTCGAGACTTCCATCTCCACCTACAGATTCAGAATTGAGTGAGGATGCTGACGAATCCTTCCTTGCTGATTCACCACGGGTTGAAGAAGAATCAGATACAGAGAGTCAGGCAAGCAGAGGATATGTTAGACCACCTGCTGAATTAGCAGAGGTGGAGAGTAGAGAAGAAAAATCGTCAGAAGATGGAAGTAGACTTGATGATGCAGATTCTACTAGAGCGGATAATATTTATGGACAACTTGTATTGATACCGCCTCCTCCTGAATTGGATGAAAATCTCAATTATCAGTCATTGGCTCTTCTTCCTCATGAGGCAGATGGCAACAGTATTTTCGGGAATGGAGATTTTAATCCACCTGCTGAAGCAGCTGTAAATAGTGTCTATGATGTTGTTCGTCAAGAGGACCTAGCCGCAGCCGCCGCAGCCGCCGCAGCAACAGCAGCAACAGGGCGAGATAATCAGTATGATGATTTTACCAGGGCACTCGCCGATGATAGTCAATATGAGAGCGCTGAGGCAGCTATTGAGAATTGATAAATATGCGTACCTGATTATTAAAAATCGCTAAAACAATTTTATAAAAAAAAAGTAACTATTCAGGTGGAAGTTTCCCGCTAACGTGATTTTGAACCACAAAAGAAAACAAAAGAAAACAAAAGAAAACAAAAGAAAACAAAAGAAAACAAAAGTTCGGACGTGTATTCCCCTGTTCCTAAGCGATCGCGGGCTTTTGTTTTCTTTTATGTCTTTTGTGGTTTAAAAAACGATCGAAGGAAACTTTCGTCTTCAGCCCTTCTTGGAGGCCCGACAGGTCTAAAAAGGTATAGCGCTGAACAGTTACAAAAAAAAATTATAATGGGAAAGACCAAAGGATCAAAAGGAAAAACGAAAAACAGAGGAAGATCTAAATCCGTTCGTAATTTGAAACAAGGAGCTGCTGAACCTGTGGCGGTAAGAAGCAGATCGAAATCTTTTTCCAGTTCAGATTTAAGTAAATCCACCATTCGGTTGAATAAAAGAATGCTGAGGGATGCAAAGCTATTACCTCCTGAGATGTTAGATTCTGTACAGGACAAATCAGCCGGTTTTGAACGAGAAAATTTTTCTTCCACATTTGCTAGAGACAAAAAGGGGGCTTTACTTGTTGTTAAATTAAATGGCAAGGCAAAGTCTAAGGATCCTGATGATGAAGCAGCAGAAATACTTGCGGATATCAACCGAATGAAACAAGAGGATCCTGCTTTGCTAAAAGAAAACGAAACCTTTCCAAAAACGGTGGTCGTTAACTCCGATAATAATCCAAATGCAAAAGAAGAAGCTCAAACACTGATCAATAAAGCGCTCGAAAAACACAACAAAGATTTGCCCATCGATCAACAGCTAGAAGCAAGCTCCGCTCGACCATTAAAAAATGATCGAAGCGAAACTAGTTTTCTTTTTGTCATCAGACCAAAAACAAAAACTCCAGAAGCTAATGTTCCGAACAGACCTATCCTAGGCCGCTTGCGGCCACCTGCAAGCGCAGACCCACTTAGGAATGGATTGAAGCGAACACAATCTCTGACGACACTTAGCAATAGACCACAGCCTGTAGAATCTAACAATACGCCGCCAGCTGTTGCGGACAGGCAAGTCAATAATGCCGAAGCAAGAATTTTATCCGTAGCCGCTTTTAAAGAGGCAACTCCTGCCCGTAATAATACCTTGCGTAGAACAGCACCTTATAGAGCGATTGTTTCTAAACTAACAGACTATCATAAAAGTGTGGCTAAGTTAAAAAAGGAAATAACGCAAATGGAGGATAGATTGCGTGAACCAAGTCAAAGAAAGAATGCGCTACTTCAAGAAAAATTCAAAAAAGAAAGAGAGCGCAAGAAACTCAGAGACGAAATGTATAGTAATATGAATGCTATGGTAACCCTTGGGATTAATTTAATTGATGTTGGACCTGATGGTGATCCTGAAAATATAGCTAGAATAAAAAGTATAATGACTGATGTTAGAGCGCAAATTCAAACTAAACAAGCAGAAATTAATCGGTTGACTGCGGAATTGGTTCCGATAGATAATGCGCACAATGCTGTGGTTGCTGAACTAAAGACTTTGATGAGTCAGAATAATCAACAATTGATTGCAAGGGAAATAGATTTGGAAAATCGTGAAGTAGAATTGGAGACTGTGTTAGATCAATACCTCACTCTAAACTCCGATTCTGAAGATACCGCCAAGTTAGATGCGATTAGGTCGCTACGTGCCAAATTAGGAGATGAAAAAAAATCAAAACAAAGAGTAGATGATATCCTGCAAAGTAATGGACGAGTAGAGTCAGCACATCTAATTAGCAAGCCGATGGAAGGGCTTTCTTCAGATACGGCTAGTGATGTTTTAAGAGTTCAAACCAATGGAGAGATAGGTGATTCTGGGACGAGTCAAGGTTTTGCAAAAAGAGCTATGTCCGAAGGAGATATAGTAAATGACGCTGTTTTCAATCTTGCTATAGATACACAAAATGAAAACCTTAAGGAGAATCCAAAATTATTGGCAAGACAAGTTATTTCCTCTCGACTTGACCGAGCATTGGGGATGGATGTTCTCGCAGTTGAAGTTTTTTCTCAAGATGAAGCGGGTGATACTATAGGGATAACTGCAGAGGTAAGTGGAACTCAGATGGCCCAAGCTATAGATGGAGGTCATAGCCTCTATCCTCGAATAGATCTATTAAATGCTGAAACACAAAGAGGTATGTCAGACCTTCAACTCCTAGATGCTTTGACAGGGCAAATGGATCGACATTTAGGAAACGTATTTGTCGATCAAGCTACTGGTACAGTCAAAGGAATTGATAACGATATGGCTTTTCCGACTGATCTAAGTAGAGGCCCCGTCCGTGAAGGAGACAATACACTAAAAAGACAATTTACTGAAAATGAGGATGGGTCATTGACTTATCATCAGACACATATTCATAAGGACACCGCAGAGCGGATATTAAATATGACCGAGGCTAGTTTTATTGAAATAATAAAAGGACGAGATACCGATTTGGAAAGCCTTGCTGATGATAATGAGGCTATTCAAATGGCCTTACTTCGATTGCGGGCTGTGAAAGCCCAAATTCAAAAATTAAAAGATGAAGATAAGTTAGTAGAAAAATTTACAGTCGATACCTTCTACGAATCTGTTGTTCCTCACGTAAAAACAGAGAAGGGAAAGGAATCTAATTATTTGTCAAGAGCCTTTAATTTCCATAAATCAGCTGGTGATTTTAGGAATAGAGATGTTCAGGGAAAATAGTTTCTGTATCAATTCAAAAAGATAGAACCATATCTCAATTTTTTAACCTTAAAACCAAAAAAAATGAAACTAAAAAGTATTGATGAAATCGTAAAGGGGACCTGTATTAAGTACGACCCCAAAACCATAGAGGAACTAAAAAGTACTGTCAACACGAAGACTAAGTCTTCTGACGAAAAAACTACCTTAGATAAAGATCGAGCAGCACATCTTGTCGAAACTGAAGGACGAGCAAGCAAAACATCTAAAGAACGAGTGCTGGGGCTCAATGATATGGTTGATCTTAATTACCTCGTAAGAGGCATTCAAACTTGTAAGTCGGTTTGCCGGATCATTATCCGAGACGATGGATTTCGAGAAATTGGTTATGGCACCGGATTTAAAGTGTCACCTAACTTAGTCCTTACCAATCATCACGTACTGGATAGCGCGGAAGTAGCTCAACTTGCCATTATTGAATTTGACTTTGAATTAGATCAATCGGGTAATCCAAAACCAACCACTCGATTTGCACTTTCGCCCAGCGATTTTTATATGTCTGACAGGAGATTGGACTATGCTTTAATAGCAATCAAGCCTGTCGCAATATTTGGAGATGGAGAATTAGAGGATTACGGTTTTCTTCGTCTAAATAGTAGCACAGGAAAAATTAAACCAGGAGAATATGCCACCATTATCCAGCATCCTTCTGGTCAGGTAAAACAGGTGGCACTACGTGAAAATGAATTGCTGAAGATAGACGAAACCACCTTGCTCTATCAATCTGATACGGCACCTGGTTCTTCCGGATCTCCTGTCTTAAATGATTCTTGGCAAGTTGTTGGACTACATCATTCTGGTTTGCCCAGAACAGATGCAGATGGGAATTGGTTGTTGAAAAACGGAGAGGTTGCGGACCAATTTGCAGATGATGCTGATATCGATTGGATCGCGAATGAAGGTATTCGCGCGAGTAGAATTGTCAACCATGTTCTGGCAACTGTGAACCAAGCTAATGAAAGCGGAACTACAAAGGGTAGGCTCTTAACCGAATTTCAAGAAGCGAGTGATGGAACAATTGCAAAACCAATAGTTGATATCCAATTGGGTAAGTCTAGGTCTCCAATTATGCAAAGCAAGGCAATGGTAAATAGTCCGCAAAAAAGGGTGGTTGGCAATAATGCACCTGCTCCAAATTATAATGCGACCAATGTCAACCGACCAAATGCAGTTGACATTCCAATCACACTTTCTTTTTCGATGGGGCATGTGCAAGTCAATCCATCTAATCCAGTTGCTGTAAATGGTTTGGGAGGCAATGGAGAAACAAATGGACAGGATACTTCGATCAATCATACAGATCACGCCATCGCCATTGAAAAAAATGTAGAGCCATTTCACGAACGTGATTACAGCAACAGAACCGGTTATGATCCTAATTTTTTAGGAACAAAAGTATCTATGCCCAAGACCATTAACAAAAGAAACTTGTCGAAAACAGAAGATGGAAGCACCGTACTTAATTACGAACACTTTTCCATCATTAATAATAAAAAAAGAAAGATGGCCATCTTTACAGCGTCTAATGTAGATGCCAGTCAAGCTGCTAAGCGACCGGAAGAAGGCAAGACCTATAGTCGTGTAGCTTTATCGGGCCTAGGGAAAAATGATCGTGAAAAATGGTTTATAGATCCACGTATCCCCGCAGAAGATCAACTCTCGGATGAGTTCTATAATAAAGATCGAAGATCATTTGACAAGGGACATATTGTACAAAGAAATGAGGTGGCGTGGGGAAGCAGTTACAAAGAAGTGAGAAGAGCCAACGGTGATACTTATCACATTACAAATTGCTCACCACAGGTCAGTAACTTTAACCGATCCAACCTAAAAGGAGATTGGGGAAAGTTAGAAAATAATATAATGAAGCAGGCGAAACGTGAAAAGTATTGCGTTTTTAGTGGCCCTGTTTTACTGAAAAGTGATCCTTTATTCAAAGGTGTTAATCAGAGAGAAGGAATTGAAGTTCAAATCCCCACCGCTTATTGGAAAATTGTAACCTCAGTTAACGAGCAAGGTGAATTGGAATCTTTCGCTTTTCTTCTAGCTCAAGATCTCACTCGCACCTCTTTTGAATTTGATGTTTCAGAAGAATGGAAAGCATTTATGATATCCATTGAGGAACTGGAAGAGCTCACCATTAACATTAAATTTCCTTCGGAAATTAAAAAAGCAGATCAGTACTTTACACTTCGTGGCGAAGATGTTAAAACTGCCAGCGAGTTACATGATTATCAGGAGTGGAGCTTGTATGTGTGATAGGAGTTTGAATTTGAATTAGAGTTAGAATTAGAATTAGAATTAGAATGGCCTTCTATCGCGAGTTCCGCGTCAGAAGGTCATTCCCATTCCTCACGATAGCGGGAACATTCCAATTCCAATTCCAATTCCAATTCTAATTCTAATTCTAATTCCCCTCCCCCTCCCAATTTTTATCCACTTTTTACGTTGTTAATTTAGTGTTCTAACTAAAATAAACAATTATGCGTTCACTCTCAGCTACTTTTCATCTAACTCATCATTGTAACTTGCGATGCACCTATTGCTATACTGGCGAAAAACTTCCTTTAGCAATGAGTCATGATACCATCGATCAATCCATCTCATTTATAGAAAATGAAATGCAGCAACTAGGTACTAGTGAACTTCATATTACTTTTTTTGGAGGTGAGCCCTTAATTGAGAAAGAGAAGATATTTTATATTATTGAGGCTTTCGCCAAAAAAGAAGATGTCCAAGTTTCTTATCGAATGAGTACCAATGGTACCTTGCTAACGGAATCATTGATGCAAGAACTTTATGCTAAAGGTGTGTTTGTTTCACTTAGTATTGATGGCCATCCAGATGTCCACGACGCACATCGGCTAGATGCAGCAGGTAAACCAACCGCTCACAAAGTAGCTAAAGCAGCTGAAATGATGTTGCGCTATAATCCTGCGACCAATGTAACCTGCGTGTTGTCTCCAGACACCGCTTCGCAATTATGTGAATCCGTTGATTATATTTTTAACCTAGGTTTTCGATACATCACGACGACACTTGACTACTCTGCCGATTGGCAACTAGAGCATTTTGCCCTACTCAAAAAGTCTTACCAAAAACTTTCCAAATGGTACATCAAGAAAATGAAAGCAAACGAACGATTTTACCTCAGCTTTTTTGATGAAAGAATTCGTTCGCGTACCTACAAACCAATAGAAGCGCACGAAAGATGTCTCATTGGGACCAAACAATTTTCTATTGCTCCAAATGGTGAACTGTATCCTTGTATTCAATTTGTCAAAACGAATTCCTTACCTGAATTTTTGATAGGTCATGTCAACACAGGTTTTGACACCGCTTGTCAAAGTCATTTGAATGGCCTTTCGGAAAAAGAAAAACTGGAGTGTCGTGGTTGTAAATTGGAATCCCGTTGCTCTAAGTGGTGCTCTTGCATCAACTTTATGAGTACAGGACGAATTGATCAGGCTTCTCCAATTGTTTGTTACAACGAAAAAATCCTTATAGAAATCGTAGATAAAACCGCTGACATTCTTTGGAAGAACAGAAATAACAGTTTTATCCACAAGCATTACAATGAAGATTATAACGTCATCTCCCACTTCGAAATAACACTTTGATCATGCAAAAGAAACCATTAAAAGTAGAACCAGCACGACGGGTTTATAAACCGAAATATCCTTCTTACGCAGATAAGAATCCCTTGTTGTATCCTGAAACAAGGCCTTATCCTTTTAGTCATAAGTTTATTAAATGGGCCTCAACTGGAGGTTTAGCAAGTATCATGTTATTTAGTGGGTCTGAGCTTTTGGGTCAAGCCCAAACGGATTCATTGTATAATCCTTTCCCCTTGGAGAATGCAAGAGTTCCATATCAACCAGTAAGTTTTGGTACTGGTATGCCTGAGCGAATAAGATCGGAAGATGCCATTAAAGCGATACGAAAAGCATTTTCAGAGTCTGGTGTTCAGTTGGATGAAAATGTATGGATGGATGATGGAAGTGTTAGTCTTTATTTGGATGGTTATAGTAAGGAAGACGAGATTGGGTTTGTGTTTATGAATTATACTAATATGGATGAGACTTTTGTGAATGGTCGTTCATATGATCGGAAAAAGAAAACGCTTAGAAAGATAAAGCTCAACTTGAAAAAAGATTTGGAACTTCACAAAACCAATGTCAATGGATACTTTCAACGGTTTGTGAAAAATAAAGATAAGTATGTTAAAGGAGTTACGAGGTTTAATATAACAAAGGCTGCAGCCAATTTTTCTAATCAACTAGCAGAGCTTGAGCCTAAAAATGAAAGTGAAGCCATATTTAATACTTATCACCTTCAGTATACTATTGAACATGCTCGTGAAGATTTAGTTAATAAGCCCGAGCCTGTTCAAGATATGATTCAGTATATCGATAATCGATTTGATGATGGATTAGAAAAGGTGGTATTGATTCGTAAGGCAGGATCCTTCAAAAGAGAAAATTTCCATACCGATGCGTTTTACTCAACAGTAATTGAAAAGTTTAATGATATAAAGGGAGCAGGATCGGATAAGGATTTTATAAAAAAATACATGACCCTTTATGAGCTTTTTCATTATGAAAGCGGCAAGTATAGCTTAAAGAGAGACGAACATTATCTGGCAATTAAGGTAGAAATAATGAAAGACTATCCTATTGAAAAGTGGTTTGAAAAAGCAAATAAATTAGAC
>CALGLS010000155.1 GCA_937959375.1 uncultured Saprospiraceae bacterium | reverse complement strand
AAAAAAGCACTAGACTTAAATCAAGACGGATGGATGATTGAATCACATATTACGCCTGACAAAGCATGGAGTGATCCAGCTCAGCAAGTAACTCCAGATGAACTCAAACATCTCCTTGAAACTCTAGTCCAAAAGAACACTGCAAATCATGCGAGTGATTCTGGAACGGAGCTTAATAGTTGGCGTTCAGAAATCGATCTTTTAGACAATGCACTTATCGACTTGCTTGCACAACGCAAAGAAATTGTAGGTAATATTTCGGAATTCAAAAAGGAAAACAATATTTCTATTGTACAGTTTGAACGTTGGAAAGAAATGATTTTAAATCGTTTAGATACTGGAAAAAATCAAGGCTTGAATGAAGAATTAGTAGAAGGTATTTTTGATGCGATTCATCAGGATTCTGTTCGCTTTCAGCGGGAGCAACTTGAAAAGGATAGTAATAACGGCAGTCGCAGTGGTAGTGCACTATAAGTAGGTTGACATAATTATTTATCAATTAATGACGGAATCTTTTTTCCTTATACTTCGTTATTTTTCTCAGCAATAGCTAAGGCTATTCCTTCTAAAAATAACTTGTCTAAGAAAAAAAATCTCCTCAGTCATAATATGCAAATAATTAGGTCATCCTACTTATTATGAAAATTGTTTTTAAAAAAATAAAACTAAAATGATGAGAAATACTTTGAAAATAATGCTGTGGGGAGCCATGCTTATTGTCGGGTTTATTAGTGGAACTGCTTGGAGTGATAAAGGAACACTCAAAGAAGATAGTAATGCTCTAAAAAATGAAACGCTTACTGATGCGTCTGAAACATTAGGACATACCATTTCAGCTCCTCCGTCTCACAAAAGAAAGGATTTAAATAAAGAAGAATTAGCTACAATTAATCTATTTCAAGAAGCAGCTAGTTCTGTTGCCTTTATTACGACTTCAAACCTTCGACAAGATTATTGGACTCGAAATGTTACCGAAATAGAACGAGGAACCGGTTCTGCTTTTATTTGGGATAAGGAGGGGCATATCGTTACTAACTTTCATGTGATTCAAGGCGCTGATAAGGCTACCGTTACCTTAGCAGATCAAAGTACTTGGCCTGCCAAACTAGTTGGTCATGCTGCAGAAAAAGATCTAGCCATTCTTAAAATCGAAGCACCTCGTAATAAGTTACTCCCAATCCCCGTCGGTGCTTCCAGTGATTTATTGGTTGGCCAATCCGTCTACGCTATTGGTAACCCTTTTGGGCTCGACCAAACATTAACCACTGGAGTTATATCTGCACTAGGTCGTGAAATCGCCTCTGTTTCTGGCGCACCAATCAAAGATGTGATACAAACAGATGCTGCAATTAATCCGGGTAACTCAGGAGGACCCTTGCTTGATTCTTCTGGACGTCTCATTGGAGTCAACACAGCGATCTATTCGCCATCAGGAGCTTATGCAGGAATCGGTTTTTCCATCCCCGTCGACGTCTTAAAATGGGTGGTTCCCGATTTGATTAACCACGGAAAACTACTTCGCCCAACCATCGGTGTAGAACTGGCAAGTTCGCAATTTATGAGCCGACTTCGGGTAGATGGTGTTTTAGTCATCAACGTAGTGAGAGGGAGTGGCGCAGATAAAGCAGGAATTATTCCTACCACACGCGATCGTTCTGGTCGATTTAATTTTGGGGACATTATCATTGGAATGGATGACAAAGAAATTACTTCTCACAACGACCTAATGCTTGTTTTAGAAAGTTATAAACCTGGAGATGAGGTGAAGCTTCGAGTGCTTCGCGGTGAAGATGAAATGGAGTTGGCTTTGGTGCTGGATGAGGCGAATTAGGTGGGGGACGAAGACCGAAGTCCGAAGACGGAAGTCCGAAGTTTCCTTCTAACGTAAGCGCCCGCTAACGTATTTTACGCTAGCGGGCTCTCTATATCGCGGGAAACTTCCGTCTTCGGACTTCCGTCTTCCGTCTCCTATCTATACTCCCCAATCACAGTAGCCGTATTATAAGTCAGCCCAAGTGGGTAGCGATTAATTTCGCAACTTGACACAGGATGTGTAGCATCACAAATGGTGTAGTTTCTACCCTTGTACTCGTACTTTCGTTTCATCTCCTCATCCATAATTACTCCAAGTGTCATATTGTTGTTGTAGTGCGTAATAACAATCATTGGAATGTCGAGCAACTCTTTAACTAGGTAGTAGAGTAGGGCAGTACGGTCTTCGTGATCCGAAAATTCAGTAGTGAAAACCTGCTCTGCATACATCGGTTTGTCATCATTGTAAACATCCCAGTCCCATTTGTATTTGAAAGCAGTTCGAGTAAATGCCACCAAGATCTCTAAGGTTTCTTTTTGAGATTTACCTTGGGTTAATTTTTTTAATTTTGGAAGTAGAGAATTCGCTAAGGTTGAAGAAATGGGTGTTTCCACAAAAGCCATTTCGTCCATCGCCAAATAATCTTTCTGTAAAGACAAGATCGTTTCATCTACTCTTAATGACCATTTGATTTCCTCTTTCTTGTATTTAAAACTTACAAAACATTCATTCGGTGCTGCCTTTAAAGTAGGTAGTTTTTTTAAACCAAATTCAAATCCTTTACCATCTGGATTGCCTCTGAATTTCGGCTTCTTTAATTCTTGACCTTGAGTTCTTACATTTAAGACAATGGAACTTAAGTTGTAAAAACGCTTTCCATCTTCTGAAAATGAACTGACCTTCGTAAGCTTATCTTCTGATGCTACAAAAAGAAAAATCTCTTTTTTGTCAATGAAAGTAACTCGCATATCGTATCCTGATTCACAGAGTAAAAACCACCAAGCCATTGATTTATGTAGATTCTTTTTCTTGTGGTATATTTTTTCAACAGTACTTCTTACCAGTTTTGCATACAACCAATCATTTAAGTTGAGTCGCTTTTTTTCTGCTTTTAGTTGGTTTAATAAATCTTGATGCGGAGCTGCTTTTTTTGCATCGTAATAGTTTTTCAAACACTTGTCACTTGCACACAAGAGTTTTTTACTCACAATCATTTCCTTATTGTAAGTGAATGTCAAATTTTCAGAATAAAACTGAATCGCCACGGTCTCTGCAACATCCGATGCAGACACACTAAAAGCAAATAATAAAAGGAATGGTAATAATTTAAATGATGGTTTCATATAGGTTAATTATTGTTAATAAAGCGGGAGGAGAAAAAGTAAGTATGTTACTAGAGGGGCAATATGGTGTCGCGTAGGGAGTTCATTGATGTGTAAGAAACGACATCAATTGATGAAATCTATAATAGCTTTAGCGGATAGAAAGTTAAGTACCAAAAAAAGTACCAGATACGAAAGGATGTGTTAAATGTGCTATTTGAAAAGTTAGGGTGAAAGGGAGGAAGAAGGAGAGAAAAAATAACATCAGAAAGCAATAAGTTTGAAATACAAAAGTGCCCAAAATCGAGAAACCAAGATAGGCTCTACGTTAGTGGGCACTTTTACATTATGCGGTTTTATATTGCTTATTTCTTAGGGTGAACCAACTTCATTTCTTTGATCAAATGATCTGCACCAGCAAATTTGTCAATGATAAATAAAATATAGCGTGCATCAACCATAATATTTCTACAAATAGAAGCATCGTAGTTGATATCGCTCATCGTTCCTTCCCATACTCGGTCAAAGTTGAGACCAATCAAATTACCATGTGCATCGATTGCTGGGCTACCAGAGTTACCACCCGTGGTATGATTACTACCGATAAAACAAACTGGCATTTTTCCATTGTCAGCATATTCGCCATAGTTTTTTTCTTCATAAAGTTCCAGCAATTTTTTAGGAACATCAAACTCATAATCGCCAGGTACAAACTTTTCGACCACACCAGATAGATAAGTAACCGGTAAATAACTCACCGCATCACGAGGTTGGTAACCATTGATCTTTCCATAAGTAACCCGCAAAGTACCATTGGCATCTGGGTAGAAGCTACGGTCAGGGAAAAGCTCAATAATGGCTTTCATGTATTTGCGTTGAAGCTCATTGATTTGATCTTGAAGTCCACTTAATTTTGGTGTAACCTGTTCGCCATAAGCATCATTCAAAGCTGAGCTTAATTTGACCAGTGGATCGTTCGCTAATTTTTCAACAGCTTTGTCTGGCTCTTCGTTATAAAGGACCATCAACATGTCTTGGCTAGTAAGAATCGAATTTTGATAAAGCTTGGCAGCAAAGTCGTTATAATCAGAAGCTCCTATTGCGCTCATCTGATCTTTCATGATACTTGCCATTTCATCGAAGGGCATTTTCTCAACATACATCTGAATCAAATCAGCAAATACCTTTTGGTCAACAGCAGGTTGATAGTTTTTGTAAAACCCTTGGAGGTAATTATTCAAACGACCTTTAAAACTAGTATAAGCTGGTTCACCACTTTTTTTGTAGGTATTGACTAAACGTTGGTGATAACCAGCTACCTGCATGATCTCAATATTGCGACCAGTGATTTCATTATGGTAATCACGAGCAAGTGCATAAGGTTGAATTTCTTTATAAAGCTTTTCGAATTGCTTTAAATAAGTAGAGGGTGCCTGGTTTTCTTTGTAGCGCTTATTGCTTTCATATTTTTTAGCTGCAGCTAAATACTCTGCTTCAAAACGCTTTTTGCGACCAACGCCATCTGTTGTTTCGAGTCCTTGTTTTTCACCAATCCATTTTTTCCAGTAGTTAGCAATTCGTGCAAACTTAGATGCGTATTGCAAACGAACACCTTCGTCAGCTCGCATGGCCGTTCCAACAATCTTAAGCGCATGGTCACGTACTTCAATTCGCGCAGGATTCAAAACATCTACAATCTGCTCTACCGCAAAAGAAGGAAGGTACTGATCGGTACGACCCGGAAACCCAAATACCATAGAGAAGTCACCTTCTTCAATTCCGTCTAATGAAATTGGTAAAAAATGTTTTGGCGTATAAGGAACATTATCTTCAGAATAGTCTGCAGGCATGTTGTTCTTATCCGCATAAATTCTAAAGATTGAAAAGTCACCAGTGTGTCGTGGCCAAACCCAGTTGTCGGTATCAGAACCAAACTTTCCAATCGACTCAGGAGGTGTTCCCACCAATCGAACATCGGTATAAGTTACCGTTACAAAAAGGTAGTATTGATTGCCTTTGTAGAACGGACGAATGCGCACTTCTTGATGCTTTTCGACTTCCGTACTATTTTTTACTGCTTCCAAATTAATGTCGATAGCAGCTTGACGTTCCTTCGGACTCATGCCGTCATTCACGCCTTTTAGTACCGCTTCTGTAACATCATCAATGCGTGCAATCATCGTAGCAGTCAATCCTGGATTCGACAATTCCTCTTTCATGTTCATTGCCCAAAAACCATCTTTCAAATAATTCTTTTCAAGTGTTGAGTGTGATTGTATTTGGCTATAGCCACAATGGTGATTGGTCAATAGAAGTCCCTTAGCGGAAATAATTTCTGAGGTACAACCTCCATTAAAATGTACGATCGCATCCTTGAGGCTTCCCTTGTTGACGCTGTAAATATCTTCAGCTGTCATCTTCATACCCATGGTTTGCATATCGCCTTCGTTCAGTGCTTTCAGCAATTGAGGCAACCACATTCCTTCACCTGCAAAAACAGAGCTGGTAAACAAAAAGGCAAGAACAAATGCAAAGCTTTTAAAAGGTAATTTCATATTAATATTTTTGATTTTTAATAAACTAACTGGTTAAAAGGCAGTTAAATTTCATTGGATGAATGAATACGATCAAAAATAGGAAATTTTTTGGAAGTGGGAGTAGGATGTGCTTAGGTAATGGATTTTTTGTCGGAACATTGTAGGTGAGACCGCTT
>CALGLS010000154.1 GCA_937959375.1 uncultured Saprospiraceae bacterium | reverse complement strand
TTACAAGATTTATAGGATTAGATATTCTTTCAAAAGCTTTGCTTTTTCTAGAATACGAATTAAATTATTGTAATCCGACTTAACCTGACAATCTTGTTAATCCTGCCTATAGCAAATGAATTACGCCCGAGGAATCTTCTTCCCCATCGCCTCAAAATGCTCGCCACCTTCAATATCCAGATTGATGTTTTTCAGGTCTTCCATTTTCAGTAATCCTTCTAAACTAATTAGGACGAAACCATCTTTTTCATTCACGAGCATGAGTACGTTGGTAATGTGTTCATCTTCTTCGCGGATGAAAAAGTCGACGTCTACATCTTTGTCTTTTATTTTAATCAGTTCTTCAAATTTATCTTTTCGGAGTACTTGCATGAAGTCTTTGTATTCATGGGAACTGATGGGATTTCCATCGTCCATTACTAATACGCGGAGTTGGGTTATTTTTTCCAAAACTTTTCCTGCATCTGCGCTGTCGGAATATTCGGAGGCTACTTTTAACAACCAGCCATTGATCGTATAATCTGAAACTTTCTCTTGGTTGGTGTAGCGATCATAAAACTTCTTGACACTCTCCGTTTGTGCAAATAAACCAGTCAAGGTAAACATCAGGACACTTGCTATTATTACTATCTTTTTCATTTTCTTTTAGTTTTAAATTTTGAATTAAATTGAACTGAGCTGAATTGGTATAAGTCTCTCAGGACAAGTCTAGCTTGCTCATTCAAATACAGTAAAATAAATCGGGAATTACAGGTATAAAGGAAACTCACATTTTAATTCCATTAGGCCTGCGGAATCTTAGGAGCAGCTTTCTTTTCTACTTTCTTAAATAACTCAGGACCGATAGCATCGCGAATTAAGTTATTGATATCTTCCATTTTAAGTTTCGTTTTCAAACTCAACATGACCAGTTCTTCATCGTCTCTAACAAAAATCAATAGCTTGCGAATCGTATTTTTCTTTTCCTGAACCATGATGCTGACATTCGTCTCGTCGTCTTTGATGTAAATCAAATCTTGCATCCCTTTTTTCCTGATGGAATTCATGAATTTTTTAGACTCTTCTTTTGAAACTGTACTACCATCTTCCATCACCAATACTTTCATTTTCTTGATGTGCTTGACATATTTCAAAAGCTCTTTTTCTTCATCATTAACATAGCGTTTGCCTATTCCTGCTCCTAATTTTAAGATCCAACCTGGCAGTGAAATATTTGTAGCGCCAGCATCTTTCTTATGCATTCGGTAAAACTTATTGATGCTTCGGTTTTGCGCCACCAACATTGCAGGTAGGATTAAGAGTAAAAGAACATAGCTTAACTTTTTCATGGTTTTTTAGTTTTATAGCTTTTGATAAATTTTAGTTTTCGCGTTCTTCTAATTTATCTAAATGTTCAGCCCCTTCCACATCAAGTACGTTGGCTAGTTTCGAAATTTTGTCCAAACTAATCATCCCTACAAAACTCACCATGACAAATTCATCTTCGCTACCTACTAATAAAAGCAACTCATTAATGACTTCCATGTCACCAGAATCCTTGATCAAAAATTGAACATCATCGCCATCATCTCTTACCGTCATTAAAACTTCGTAACCTTTCGTGTTGATGGTGTTAGTCGCCTC
Organism: uncultured Saprospiraceae bacterium; assembly: GCA_937959375.1. Classification (GTDB taxonomy): domain Bacteria; phylum Bacteroidota; class Bacteroidia; order Chitinophagales; family Saprospiraceae; genus CALGLS01. The sequence goes on along the minus strand of CALGLS010000154.1, from coordinate 4,100 downwards.
TTTGTACATTTGCTTTGGGTTGACTTCAGTCGTCAATACGCGTAATCCACGCATGTCTTTCACTACATTTAACACCGCCTGTGCTTCGTCATCTTCTAGTTCGTCAATTTCTAGTTTACCCAATAGGTCAAACATTTTTGCGCTAATGTAAACGACCGTAAAATTCTCGTCGTCCATGTGTTTCTCAAAATAGGTTGAGATGGCATCCTGCGATTGAGCGGACACGCTCATCCCCAGAAATGCGATTAGAAAAATTGTTAGGTACTTCATTATTTTAGTTTAAATTATTTAAAAAATTATTTTTAGTTCTGATTGTTTATTTTCCTCGCGCGCGCCCTTAGTCCCTGAAGGGAAATCTGCCCGCAGTACTACAGTGTTTTACTCCTTGGCATACGTTAGAGGGCATTCTAATCTTGCCTGGCGGCCAGACAGGTTCTAATTCTAATTCCTATTCTAATTCCAATTCCAATTCCAATTCCTTCTACCGTTTAATCCGAGCCGTAGCCTTTTCCGCTTTTTTCATAGAAGCTGCAGCTGTTCCAGTTCCTTTATTCATTTTGCTGGATAGTAAGAGGAGCACTTCTTTGGCTTTTAAATAAGCTTCTTCTGGATCTTCGTAAGTGTCTTCATAAACTAGGTCTCTTTGTTGTTCTATTGCACCACTTTTTTGGTACAAAAAGAAGACACCAAAAATGAAGATCGCGGCGGCGGCAGCTCGAAGCAAATAGAAATTAAGTCTTCGTGTTTTTGTAGCAACAACATTAGGCTCATCGATTCCTAATTCTGCTTTTAGTTTAGCTTCAAAGTCATTGCTAATTTTCACTGACTGCTCTTTCTTTACATAATCAAACAAAGGTTTGTATTCCTTGAGTGAAGCTTCCACTTCATCTTGATTAAAGTAATCTCTCAGTTGAGATTCTTCTGTAATACTGGTTTCGCCTTCCCAGTATTTGTTTAGTAATTTTGTGATCGTGCTATAGTCCATAAGATTCTACATTTAATAATTGAGCTTTTACTTTTTGTCGTGCGCGGTGCAAGGTTACCTTTACATTGTTTACAGGAATAGAAAGTGCCTTGCTGATTTCGTCATAGGTCATCTGTTCAATGTCCCGCAGTTGGATGACCATTTTTTGTTTTTCAGGTAATGCTGCGATCAAGCGATGGATTCGACTCACAGCATCTCTCACTTCTGCAAGGTGATGTGGGCTGGCTTGTTTAGCTGGCATGTCATAACCTTCCGGGATTGCGTTTGTTCGTTTATGCTTTGATCTCATTTTATCAATGGATAAATTTTTTGTCAATCGCATACACCATGCTTCTATCGATACCAACTTGTGTATTTCATCTTTTTGATTCCACAACTTGATCATCACTTCTTGCACCACATCTTCAGCCTCCACCTCAGATCCAACGAATCGGAGCGAGAAGCGATAAAGCTTATCTTTATGGGGCATCACTAGTTGTGTAAATTCTTTCCAGTTCATATTCTTTAGTGCAGCTTAGCGCAAATGTATGCGGTTATAAAGAGGACGATTTGATTTTTTTAATGTTACAGGGGGAGAAGAAAAAAGTTGGAAGACCGAAGTCCGAAGACGGAAGTTCATTCGATCGTCGACTTCTATCGCGGGAAAACTTCGGACTTCAGTCTTCCGTCTTCCAACTCCTCCTTCCATTAACATTTATTTAATCCAAAAAACCATATCTTAAAAAATTGTGAAACTTATTTCTATAAAGCCGTTTTTACCTGTAAACAAAGAGATTTAGTTGGCTTTTGCTGGCAAGACAAATATTAACGTTGTGTTGAAAACCGCCATCTTCCAAGTTCCATCTTCCTTGTTCATACAATAACCACTATATTTGCCACAACACTAATTCAAATTAGACGAAGAATTGAAAAAGTTAGATAGATTAATGATCAAGAGCTTCATTGCTCCCTTCATAGCAACCTTCTTTATTGCTATGTTTGTGCTAATCATGCAGTTCCTTTGGACCTATATTGATGATATCATTGGTAAAGGAGCTGGGTTTATGATGCTTATTGAGCTGCTATCTTACCTATCCATGTCTTTAATTCCTACGGCTTTCCCAATTGCGATATTGATTAGCTCGGTGATGGTACTTGGCAATATGGCTGAGCATTATGAGTTATCAAGCTTCAAATCTTCTGGTGTTCCCTTAGCCAGAGTGATGGCTCCATTGATGATTCTGACGATCGGGATTAGCTTTAGTTCTTACTTTGTAGCCAACAATTTGATCCCAATCACCAATCTCAAATTCAAATCAAGGCTACACGATATTCGCAAGCAAAAACCTACACTTAGTCTAGAAGGAGGTGTATTCAATGAAGATTTTAAAGACTTTACCATCTATATAGGTGACAAGGACAAGAACGACAGTAGGACCATTTCAGATGTATTGATTTACAATCACGACTATACCAATAAAGATAGAACAAGTATCATTACTGCTAAAAAAGGTGAAATGTACGTTACTAAAGACAAGCAACTCTTTGTAATGAATCTTTTTGATGGTACCCAATATCAGGAAACCAAACCTGCTAAAAAAGATCCAAAGGATAAGGCCTACCCTTTTGTTCGAACTTCATTTAAAGAATGGACTAAGAATTTTGACCTTTCTCAATTTGAAATCAATTCTACGGATGAGAACCTTTTTAAGAATCATCAAACCATGTTAACGACAGGTCAATTAAGAACAGCAATTGACTCTCTTGACACCAAATTAGATCGTCGACTCGCATCTTTGAATAACCATTTCAAAAAGCATTTTCAATTCTCTAAAGAAGAAGCCATTAGAAATGAGCGAGCTCGCTATGAGGAAAAGAACAAAAACAAAAAGAAATACGAGCAAAAAAAGAAAGCAAAAAAGGAAACAGATACGGAACGTTCGAAAAAGAAAGTGATAGACAAAAAAGAGCAACAGGCCAATATTGACTCTCCGAATGTAGCAACTAAAAAAACAGATAATCCAACTAAATCTACAACGACAAAGGTTGATAAAAAGACAAAGACAACATCAAAGACAAAAGTAAAACCGGGCCCTGGCACTAAAAACAGAACGGCTCCCACTCAGTCAAAAAAAATAAACGTAAAGGATAAGAAATTTAAAAAACCCCATACAAAGAAAAAACCTAAACTAGTGGAACAAAACATTGACAAACCGCTCAATGAATACGATAGCTTTATCCAGACCGTGGGGTTTTCGGAGCGTTCTAGAATTTTCACTAAATCGAAATCATTTGCCAGAAGCATTCGTGATCAATCAAACGCAGCAGTACGATCGCTTAATCGCACCAAAGAAATACGAGTAAAACACATCTATGAACTCAACACGAAATTTAGCATGGCAGTAGTTTGCTTTATTTTCTTGTTTATTGGTGGACCAATGGGAGCCATTATTCGCAAAGGAGGATTCGGATATCCAATTCTCATTGCCATCATCTTTTTCATGATTTATATGGTGATGAATATCTTTTGCAAAAAGCTTGCTGAGAGTTTTGTCTTGCCTGCTTTATTCGCATCTTGGCTTCCTTGCATGATTCTGTTTCCAATTGGGCTCATCCTCACCTACCGTGCGATGAATGATTCTCAACCGATTACCCTTAATTGGTTGGTTCGTATTTTCGATTTTTTCAAAGGCTTGTTTAACCGAAAGGTTGCAGAATAGCTAAAGAATCCCCTTCAAACTTGCAGCTCGTATTAATCCTCATCTCAAAAATTATTTAAGCAGTTGATTAAAAAAGATCCCTCCATCATTAAGTCGTCTCCGTTCATTTTATTAGGTTTGTCCAGATTTGTAAATTGCTAACTGTTTCTCATTCTACCTTTCGGTAAAAATAAATTTGGCAATAATTAAAATAAACAACCAGTAACTTCTCTCATATGAAACATCCAGCTATTCCTAAGTCAACGTTCCAATTCTTAAAAGACCTTAGTAAAAATAATGATCGAGATTGGTTTGCAAAACACAAACCGAAATACGAAGCTGCTCACGCCAATATGAAATTGGTTAGAGACGCGATTGGTCAAGAAATGGAAAAGGTAGATAATATTGAAAAAACAAAATTGTACCGCATCTATCGA
>CALGLS010000153.1 GCA_937959375.1 uncultured Saprospiraceae bacterium | reverse complement strand
CCCAACAAAGCCATCACCTCCTTCATCTCCTCCGGATCATTTACATTCCGCAATGCATCTGGATTCTCTGCCTGTAAAATTTGAACATCTGTATTAATCAAAACCTTACGAGGACATGAAAAACCCTGTGCTAAAAAACGCAGTAGTTCTGGATAACTACGTGGCTCCCATAAAGTAACCAAAGGCTCCGGAAAATCATTATGCGTACTTTGAAATGCTGTTGCTACTTTAGAAGGATTGCGACCAGTCAACAATTGTAAAATCGTATCTCGATCCAGCAAAGGATAATCAACAGCGACTACCAACCAAGCATGATCTGGTCGTTCCCGGAAGGCACTAAGTAAAGCACCGTATGGACCAAGATTAAAAAAGGTATCTGGTAATACGGGTAAATCATCTAAACATCGTATTTGATCTTGGCGACAAGAAACAAAAACATCTTCACAGAAATTCTTTAAAAACTTATGTAAGTAATCACGCTGTGGCATACCTCGATAATTGATCAGACCCTTGTCTTGACCCATTCGTGTACTCTTACCTCCAGCGAGAATTAAACCAGATATCGGTGCTGTATGTTCTTCCAGTTGTTCCTTTAGGTAAACCGAAATGAGTTTAGTTTCCGTTGTTTTGTATATCGGGATGCTGTTTATATTTTCAATCTTGTTTTTTAGAAAATCTGGAATTTCCAAACCGTCTTCTTCGATTAAAATCATGGCTACATCCGTTAGTCGATCCAACTTCTTTTTGAGTGAATCAAACTTTCGGGGGTCGACGACAACAATTTGCTTGCGAGCTAAAAAGTGATTACCGTTGACGAGTACAGCATCTGCTCCGTTGAATTGAGTCCGAAATTGGAAGGTTTCGTAAAGTGTCTTTTGAGAAAAATTATGGTAAGCAATCTTATCGGTGTATTCCATATAAGCACCAGCTCCCATTGCATCTTTGCTATCTGTTTCATCCACTTCGTCTGCTGATTTGTGGTCAGCATCGGCATAGCCTACTTTAAAATGATCTGATAAGTTTTCAATTACTTTGAATGCAATCTTTTTGATATTCCCGCAAGGTGTACCAATAATTGACCATTCATTGCGTGCAAAAACGCCATAATCAGGACGTGTTATTTTTGCATGTTTTTGGTGTGGTTTATTCTTCATCTGTTCTTTTAAAATCTTTTTTTCCTCCCGTCTTTTCCATCAGCTTCGTTTCTTTAATTATTATGTTGTGTGAAAACGCTTTGCACATATCATAAATTGTCAAGGCAGCAACCGTTGCGCCAGTGAGCGCCTCCATTTCTACCCCCGTCTTTGCGTGTAGAGAAGCTACACAATCTATAACGATTTCTTTTTTTTCATTTACCTCAATACTCACTTGACAGTTGTCCAAACCAAGTGGGTGACACAATGGAATTAAATCAGAGGTTTTCTTAGCTCCCATCACACCTGCGAGAATGGCAGTTTGAAAAACCGGACCTTTTTTATTATTGAATCCATCTGCTTCTAAGCGTTCAATTATTTCATGATCGAGTACAACAATAGAACGTGCTCGAGCGGTACGTGTGCTTGCTTGCTTTGTCCCGACATTAACCATGGAAGGCTTTCCGCTATCGTCTAAATGTGTGAATTTTTTTTCCATAATTTTATTTTTTAGAGAGAGGAGGGAAAGTTGAAGTCCGAAGACTGGGTTTCCCATGATCGCACAAACACGTTAGAAGAGAACTTCCGTCTTCGGACTTCTCAGGCCGATCAAGAATGCAAGTTATCTGAATATTTGATCATATCTCTAGGTTTATTTTTTTAAACCTGTCGGGCCGCCAGGCGGGATGTAAAACCGCAAAATGATAAATTTAAAATGTAAAAGTTGCCGAATCCCGTAGCAAACAAGATGTATTGACGATCGAGTGCAAACTTTTTCATTTGAAATTTTGCGGTTTTACATTTTACATTAAGTTTCTTTTCGTAGGTCATAATCAATTGCTGGTCGACCTCTTCCCTCTCCCGTCTACCCAACAACTCCCTCAAAGACCAAAGTAGCCTTACCACAAAGCCATACATCCGAAACACCATCATCTCCCTTTGGTTTAAAACGTACTTCTAAATCTCCACCTTTTGTTTTTACGGCAACTTTAGTATCCTCTTTTGTTGGCTTTTCCATGTAGTGTGCGATAGCACATGCCGTCACACCGGTACCACAAGAAAGTGTTTCATCTTCGACTCCTCGTTCGTAGGTTGCCACCAAAATTTCTTCTTTTCTTTTTTCTACAAAGTTGACATTGATACCTTCCTTTTTATAGGTTGCAGAATAACGAATCGCTTTACCATTTTCAACCACATTGACATCATCCAAATCTTCTACAAAAATTACGTAGTGTGGTGAACCGGTATCCAATACACAATAGTCTTCACCACGCTCTCCAAATTTTACATCTTGCATCTTTAACTCTACCCAGTTCTCATCGTCAACGGTTGCTTCGTGATCCCCATCAATAGCCAAAAAACTGCAATGTTTATCAATGATTCCCAGCTTTTTAGCGAAAGCTGAAATACAACGTCCTCCATTCCCACACATGCTGCTAATTCGACCATCTGAATTGTAATAGATCATTTCAAAGTCGTAACCTTTTCGCTCCTGCAAGAGTATTAGTCCATCTGCACCAACACCGAGTCGACGATTGCAAAGTTGCTCAACTAAAGCAGTATCTCCTTTTGGGAAGATTGCTGTTCTATTGTCGATGATGACAAAGTCATTGCCTGTACCTTGATATTTGAAGAATGGAATTTTCATTGAAGTATGCTTTTTATAAATTTGCTGATGCTTCACGTAAAGATAGGTAATTTTTGAGCTTTTTACTTCTTGATTTTTGAAGGGATGTATCGAATTTCGTCTAGCAATCAAACAGACTTGAAATTGAACTTTCAGATGACTCCTAGATCTGTTAAATTAGGAATCTAAAAGCCTGCAGCTCAAAATGTATTTTTCTAGTCCCCTTCCAATCAACTACAAAAAAATCCCGAACCTGTAATGACAGATTCGGGATTCTTTTTTTCGCGAAAGCGACGTATAATTACTAGACTTTATTCTGAGTTATTTTGTATAAGAATCAAATAGAGATTTTTTGACAGAACGAAGCTCTTTTAAGAGGGCATAGCCATAGTTATGGGCAATTAAAAAGCTAAAGTACTGGTGAAAAAGATTATTTGAGGACACACAAATTAGTTTAGAATAAAGTCTATTTAGTAACAATCAGTTTTTCAACAGCTTTGCCAGTCTCAGTAGTTAACTCAAGGAAATAAGTTCCGTTTACAAGATCAGCTAGTGGAATCTGTAAATTAAATGCTTGAGCATCTACAGAATGGTTGTAAACAACTTGACCAACAATTGAGTAAATCTTAATAGTAGAAGCATGCGCCTTATCGAAGTCAACTGATAAGTTAACGTAATCAGTCGCAGGATTTGGCATCAAAGTCAAATCAGTTAAACCAGCGATTGTGTTCACACTTTCAGTGATTTCGTTTTCTACTGAAAAAGGTCCAAGATCATCAGAACAACCTGAAGCATCAGTAACCATACAAGAGTAATCACCTGCTGCAAGATTAGAAATGTTTGAAGTAGTTCCTCCATTGCTCCACAAGAAAGAATATGGTGCAGTTCCACCAGTTACGATTAAGTCAAGGTAACCAGTCGCGTCGCCATTCATTTCAGGGCCACCTGCTAGTGAACCAACAGAAGGTACTTGTAAGCAAACATTACCTTCAACAAATGCAGGAGTAAACTCCATTACCTGACCATCTACATCGTGTGTAAATTCCACAAGTGTTGGCATGCCATCAAAAGTAATAGGGCTACAATCTCCAAGTTCTCCAACAATATCAAAAGATACCGTAAAGACAACTTCGTCATCCATTGTTACTCCTTCAAAAGAAGGTGATGGATCATACCAAGAAGCTGCAATAGCTCCAGAAGGTGCGCCACCTGTCCCAAAAAATATTTGGCTAAAAACTGCATTACCTGGAGTAGTTCCAGTAAAACTTAAAACTGCAGCATCAAAATGCATGGTAAATTGCATGCTAATAACAGCTTCCCAACTTAGTGCCCTTACTTCAACATCTACTGTACTGTTATCAGGACAAGTAGTGATCTCAGCAACTTGAAGCCCCATCTGAGCTTGTACGTTGTTCAAGGTCATTGACACTAAAACGAGAAGGAAAAATTTCTTTAAAAAAGTAAAATTGTTCATGGTGAATAATTTTAAAATGAGTGTAAAAAGGTTTTAGAGACGATCTGTCTTAAATAAAAAAATTAAAACGACATCTATAGAATTCGGATTATAACTTACGTATGTAAAGATACGGAATTATAGAATAATTAAGTTAAAATTAAAGCAGGACTGACTTGAGCCAAACAGTATTCTATGCACATCGTTTGCTTTTGTACTAATACTTATTTTGCCTCGCGTCTTCAACTTGCTTTACGGAATCTCTTACTTGGTCCATCCTTTCGATATTCCTTTGATAGGTTTCCGGATCAATCGTTGCATAACGAACGGCTATCAAAACACCGAAGAAAACGACAATACCAATTGAAATACGGGTAAACTTTTTGCCCCATATGTTACCGATGTACTTTCCGTCCCACGGTTCCCAAGGCATTTCACGTTGATTCTTTGACATTGCTAGTATTATATATGAAAAAATGTGCCACTTTATAAAAAAATTGCTTTTGTAAAATACATTAAAAAAATAACTATTTATTAGTTCCTCACCTTAAAGCACTATACTCATAAAGTACTACGTTTATATTTTATAAAAGACTTTGATAAGCGATAGTTGGCTTGTTGATTGTTTTAAGAATAACGATTACCTAGCGCAATTTAGCAAATGCGCTCACCGACAATTGGTCGATAATATATTAAACATTTGCAAGATATAAGGAATAAATCCAGTATATTCGTCTATCCGTTTAAACGGAGTAAACAATTCTAAGTATTTTGAGGTTTATAAAGCAAAGATACGATCTCTCATCAAGTCCTTTATTTATTTCTACGTTATTTAACAAGATGCTGCGAGAAGAAACAAGAAAACTTTAACTACATATGAAAAATCTGGGACCTATCATACTTGCATCCGTGCTTAGCGCTTTCATCGCTGTTACAGCTTATCGATTTTTTGATCCTCCTGTGAAAGAAGTCATCATCCAAGAATCAGCACCTGCTAGGTATACGAACTTCAACGATGAAGACAATGGTGCTAGCCATCATGTAAGAAAATTTCTCTCCTCCTCTCCTACTAATTTCATAACTGCTGCTGAAGCCGTTACTCCTGCTGTGGTAAATATCAAAGCATCTGTTGGTAGTGACAATGATTGGTGGGGCGGTGGATTCAATGGCTCTTCAGGATCGGGTGTTATCATCTCATCCGATGGCTACATTGTAACTAATAATCACGTCATTGAAGATGGTCGAACCATTGAAGTTACGCTCGATGACAGACAACAGTATGAAGCTGAACTTATTGGCTCAGACCCTTCTACTGATTTAGCTTTATTAAAAATCGAAGCAACAAAACTTCCACATCTAACACTCGGCAACTCCGATTCTATTCGAGTTGGAGAATGGGTACTCGCTGTTGGAAATCCATTTAACCTTGCCTCTACTGTAACTGCAGGAATCATTTCTGCAAAAGGACGTAGCATTGATATTTTGGATGACGCTTACAAAGTAGAATCATTTATTCAAACAGACGCGGCGGTTAATCCGGGTAACTCTGGTGGTGCTTTAGTCAATACTAATGGTGAATTGATTGGAATCAATACCGCTATCATTACGCGTAGCGGCAGATATGAAGGTTACTCTTTTGCCATTCCATCCAACTTGGCTAGAAAAGTAATTAGTGATATCCGTGATTATGGAACGGTACAACGTGCGATTCTTGGCGTAGGCATCGATCCAGTTACATCTGAATTAGCAAAGAGACTTGGACTGAAATCAGTTGAAGGAATTTATATTAATAATGTCACTAAAAATAGTGGTGCGGAAGAAGCAGGCATCAAACGAGGCGATGTCATTCTCAAAATTAATGGGGTAAATACCAAATCCATTCCAGAACTACAGGAACAGGTAGCTCGCTTCCGCCCAGGAAAAACAGTTGAGGTTGAATACTTCCGCGATAAGAAAAAATATAAAACTGATGTACTGCTGAAAAACATCAGCGGAACAACATCCTTAGTTGGCGCAGGTATGAACGGCAATTCATTACCAGAAACGTTAGGTTTCGAACTTCGAGATCTTACTTCTTCTGAAAAGCGAAAGTTTGATTCAGATGGTGCCTATGTTGTTAGTATCACAAGAGGCAGCAAAATTGATCGTACGAATATGGACCCTGGTTTTGTAATTACAAAAATCAACGACAAGAAAATCACCAGCTTGGCCGAAGCGATTGAGCAACTTGATATTATTTCAAAGAAAGAAGAAAAGAAAAAACGAAAAGTGATGTTGGAAGGGGTGTATGAGGGGTATCCAGATTTGTGGTACTATGCTTTTCCGATATAATCCTTTTTTGGGATAGGGAAGCCTTAAGCGCTTTTAGCTAAAATCTAAAAACGGGAAAATCCCGAATTTTGAGGAATCAAGATTCGGGATTTTTTATTTGAATTCAAGGTATTTACAAGGGTGAAGCACTTCCTTTAAATTATCCTCCAAGTAAGCTTAGGCTCTCGGGAATCTCTCTCTTCTAATATTATCTCTTTTCTCCGCTTCAATCAGTCATTTTTTCGTATTTTGCGCACAGCATTAAAATAGCTTTCAACAATTTCACAGACTAAATAATATGGCAGGATTTACTGATATCGAAAAGAACAAGAACGAAGATGCGATGAAATTGCTCATCTCTAAGCTCAAACGTAAACTTCAAACAATTTTCATGGGTGGTGGCGAAAAAAGAATTGCCAAACTTCACAAGCGTGGTAAAATGACCGCTCGTGAACGTATCGACTATTTGATTGATGATGATTCTGAGTTTTTTGAAGTCGGAGCATTTGTTGGTTACGAAATGTATAAGGAACATGGTGGCTGTCCTGCTGGTGGAGTGGTAACTGGAATTGGTTATGTCTCAGGGAGACAATGTATGATCGTAGCAAATGATGCGACGGTAAAGGCTGGTGCTTGGTTTCCTATCACAGGTAAGAAAAACCTACGTGCTCAAGAAATTGCAATGGAGAACCGCTTGCCAATTATTTACCTGGTAGATAGTGCTGGTGTTTACTTACCATTACAAGATGAGATCTTTCCTGACAAAGAACACTTTGGTCGAATATTTAGAAACAATGCGGTGATGTCATCTAAAGGTATTCCACAAATTTCTGCGATCATGGGAAGTTGTGTTGCTGGTGGTGCTTACCTACCTATCATGTCAGACGAATCTTTAATTGTGGAAGGAACTGGATCTATCTTTTTGGCTGGACCATACTTAGTAAAAGCTGCGATTGGAGAAACTGTAGATAAGGAAACCTTAGGTGGTGCTGTAACCCAATCTGATATCTCAGGTGTTTGTGATTATAAAATGCCGGATGACAAAACTTGTCTAGATACCATCAAAGATTTAGTTGGCAAAATGGGAACTTTTGAAAATGCGGGTTTCAACCGCGTAGAATCAAAACCACCAAAATTAGATCCTAAAGAACTTTTACAATACTTTCCAGAAGACAGAACGAAGCCATACGATACCCGTGAGGTACTTAAGCGAATCGTCGATGATTCTAAACTAACAGAATACAAAAAAGATTATGGAAAAACCATCATCTGTGCCTATGCTCGGATTGACGGTTGGTCGGTTGGTATCGTTGTAAATAACAGACAAATTGTGAAAAACGCAAAAGGCGAAATGCAATTTGGTGGTGTGATTTATTCAGACTCTGCAGATAAGGCGACTCGTTTTATTTTAAATTGTAATCAGAAAAAAATTCCGCTGGTTTTCATTCATGACGTTACTGGATTCATGGTGGGTAAACGCTCTGAACATGGTGGTATCATTAAAGATGGTGCTAAAATGGTAAATGCAGTTTCGAACTCAACCGTTCCTAAGTTTTCAATTGTAATTGGTAACTCTTATGGTGCGGGTAACTACGCGATGTGTGGTAAAGCTTATGACCCTAGATTGATTGTGGCTTGGCCAACTGCGAAGATTGCTGTAATGGGTGGTTCGCAAGCAGCTAAGGTTTTGACACAAATTCAAGTCTCTTCTCAAAAAGCAAAAGGTGAAGAAGTAGATGAAAAAGCAGAAAAAGAACTTTACGAAAAGACAAAAGGAAAATACGACGAACAAACACAGGCTTACTACGCTGCTGCTCGTTTGTGGGTTGATGCGATCATTCATCCGGACGATACCCGTAACGTAATTTCAATGGGAATTGAAGCGGCAAATAATGCGCCGGTTGAGAAGTTTAATGTGGGGGTTATACAGAGTTAGGAAGACGGAAGTCCGAAGACGGAAGTCCGAAGTTTCCCGCGATCGTATTTTCACGTTAGAAGAGAACTTCGGACTTCGGTCTTCGGACTTCGGTCTTGTTCTCGGACTTCCGTCTTGTTTTCAGACTTCCGTCTTCAAGCTTCGGACTCCCAACTAAAGATCAAATGCAACATGACTGAACAAAAAGGATTTCTTCAAAAATTACAAAACAAGTGGGGTGTCTCTGCGAAACGGGTTATCTTAATCCTGATTGTTTTTGCATGTACAGGAACGACGATTCTCTTTATTAAAACACCTATTTTGAATCTCATATTAGGAGATAGTGAGAAAACTTGGATACACACCGTTATCTATCTTATCTTGATATTACCGCTTTATAATTTATTTCTTTTGCTTTATGGATTTGTCTTTGGACAGTTTGATTTCTTTTGGGAGTATGAGAAGAAGTTTTTTCGGCGGATGGCTTTTTGGAAGAAGAAATGAGGTGGCCGTAAGTGTTTCGCGGGCTTGAACGCAGAGGCGCGGAGACGCAGAGTTGCCCTCTATCGTAATATAACGTAGGAGGCGCGGAGGTTCTATTCTTTTGCTTTCGCAAAGAATACTTGAGTACAATTTTACTTTACAACATAGGCACATAGACCACATAGATTGTTAATCTTTTTTCCTTAAAACTATGTGTCCTATTGTGCCTATATGGTTTACAAATAGAAAAAATAAATTAACAGTACGGAAATCTTAATCAACTAAAGTTGTTTTCAACATCAAACAACTTCATTAATTATATACACTTTGAGCGAACAAACTAACCACCACTATATCGTAAAAACGCTTCACGGATTGGAGCCAGTACTTGCAGAAGAATTAACTGCTATGGGTGCAACTAATGTGGCCCCAGCACGACGAGCAGTTTCCTTTGAAGGGGACAAAAAAATGCTGTATCGTGCCAACCTAGAGTTGCGAACTGGCCTTAGAATTTTGAAACCAATCAAGCAATTTACAGCACGGAATGAGCAGCAACTATACGATGGTATTTATGCCATTGATTGGTCGCAGTATATGGACTTGAAATCGACATTTGCAATTGATGGAGTCACGAGCTCTCAGTTTTTCAATCACTCTAAGTATGTAGCTTTGAAAAGTAAGGATGCACTGGTTGATCAATTTAGAGAACGAGAAGGAAAGCGACCTAACGTGAATCCGGTTACACCAGACTTAAGGATTAATGTTTTTATTTATGAGCATACCGTTCATGTCGCGCTAGACAGTTCTGGAGATTCTTTGCACAAGCGAAACCATGGCCGTGAAACGCTAGAAGCGCCAATCAATGAAGTCCTTGCAGCCGGAATGATTAAGCTCGCCGGATGGAATTGTGATCGTCCGTTTTTAGATCCAATGTGTGGTTCCGCAACTATTCCGATAGAAGCAGCTATGTTGGCTTATAATATTCCATCCCAGATACATCGTACTGATTTTGGTTTTATGAATTGGCCAGACTTCGATAGTGAATTGTGGGAAACGGTAAGAAAAGAAGCGCTAGATCGTGTTCGTGAATTTGACCATCCAATTGTAGGTTTTGATAGTGACTTTCAGGCGGTACGTATTGCCGAACGCAATGTAGTACAAGCTGGATTAGAAAATAAAGTCGAAATCAAACGTCAGAAATTTGAACGTATTTCAGAACCTAGTCCTGCAGGAATCATTGTCATGAATCCTCCTTACGATGAACGATTGGCGATGGACGATATTTATGACTTCTATGGAATGATCGGTGATCAGTTCAAAAAGCAGTTTGGCGGACACCAAGCCTGGATCATTTCTTCTAATATGGATGCTATCAAGTCTATTGGTCTCAGAGCTTCCAAAAAAATGACCCTCTTTAACGGGCCTTTGGAATGTAAATTCCTTAAATTTGAATTATATGCTGGAAGTAAAAAACAAAAATATAAGAATAAGGAATCCTAGACTTTCCACAGGTCTGCTGATCCTTCTATTTTTTGTAAGCAGTTACTCCCCTATTCTCGCTCAAGTTGAATTAGATTTCAGCAAATGGCAATCTCTTCAAAAAGACAAAACGGAACTTACTTTTGCAACGCAGCAAAATCAAGTTCCGTTTAGCTTTTCTTCCGAAAAAAGAAACACCACTTTTAAATCAGTTTCAAATTTCACTGTTCGTCAGTTACCTGAAATAGGTGAATACCGCGAGTTGGGTTTCTTTTGCAAACTAGATCTAAGATTAGACAAGACCATGTATATGCCTTTTCGTTTCCGTCTTGGAAATTTAGAATATGTCAATAAACTAGAAGGTTATTGGCGATAAACGTCTAAGCTTTCATTTCTGCTTATCTTAGTTTAAATGCACCCTCCTCTGTGTCGCGAATGACTCGCTCAGAAGTCATTTCTGCATTCATTTCCGAATTAACTTTCGGACTGTCTGTGCTTTTAGAATCTTGTGCAAACAACATAAAACAAAATGCAAAAAACAGGGTCACGGTCCATTTACAAGACACTGCTTTATTAGTAGTAGAACGATTTTCCATCTCTTTTAATCTTTTTTAAAATTGGTTAATATAGAAGCTGTTTAAAAATTCTTTTTATGACTACAAAAAAATTAAACAACTTCATAGTTATGCTAAAACTTATGAGTCAATCTAGGAGCAAGCTAGCACTATAGATTTATCACTTATTGAAAATACAATCAAAAGGGGGAAATTACGAGGAGGACTTGTGGGAAGAAATTAGGAGAGGAACTATTGAGTTGATAACAATACAAATAAAATGCCGAAAGCAATGGTGTAAGGATCTGATCATTACAAGATGGAAGCGGTAGTTACAAACTCAATATTCTGAGATTATAACTACCGCTCATATTCAATTAGTTGATAACGATGCTCGTACCTCCCTTTGTACCAGGCTGAACGATAAAGTAATTTCCTCTTGGTAAATCAGCAATATTCAATTGCATGTTATTCCAGCTTTTTGGAGTCACGCCAAGATTCAATCTTTTGACAACCGCACCACTCAGATCCATCACCACAATCATCGCCTCTTCTCGCTCTGCATAAAATTTAACATTAACAGAACCATCCAATTGACTAACTGGGTTTGGAAATATTTGTGGTGGAATTTCTTCTCCACAAGCGATTACTTCAATTATTTCAGAATAGGAAAAGTTACCATTTATCTCAACCATCTTTAATCGGTAAAAATTAAATTCACTAGTAGATTCATCTGTAAAATTGTAGGTAGCTCCACCATTTGCCACATCATAAGCATCTATCTCTGCAATTGATGTAAACACAATTCCGTCACCGCTCCACTCTACTTCAAAATAATCCAATTCATTTTGAATAGATGTCGTCCACACCAGACGCGCATAACAATTCAATTCATTTCCTTCAAAGGAACTCAGTTCTGTAGTAGTCGAAAAACTGGCCTTACGTTCAGTCACTTGTCCCATTTCTGTTTTTGATTGCTGTGCGATTATGCTGTTGCAAAACAAAAAACTAACTACGGCTAGTAGTATTGTTGCGCCCTTAAATGACATTGTTTTTTTTAATACAATTTGATTCTCCATTTTCTTTTCTTTTAAACTTTAACATAAATCGACCGACACTGTCAAAGCAGTTTTATAAAATAATCGTAAATCGTCATGTGTAAATGACTGATTAAAAAGGGAAAGTGAGAGAGTTGTTGTTCGAATATTAATGGTGCAAAGAAAATGCCGGAATAGTTT
>CALGLS010000152.1 GCA_937959375.1 uncultured Saprospiraceae bacterium | reverse complement strand
TAACCTAAAGTAAGTACGCGTTCTTTTAGGTAGTCAAAAAAATGAATGACGTCTCGAATGGGGTACATTGTTTTATGAAAATGAACAACAAAGCCCCGAGATGCTCGCATGTCTAAAAAATCGAGCGACTTGTCAACGGATTTTGGGTCAACCAAATAACTGACATATTCGGCGTTTATCCAATCAATCAAACGTCGTTTACTCAAAGTATTTTTCCATTGGTCAAAATCTACCTGCTCTTCTACACTTCGTTTTATAGCGGATTTGACTACTGGTTGGTAGGACTTGTTCTCGCTTTCTTCAACGGATTGGAAAATCTTTTTTATTTGTTCCCAAAGGGACATACGATTTGTTTTTAGAATGAACTGGTAAAATGAGATTTGTAATTACTTCTAAGGCACTAAGTTTAAACAACTAATTGCTCTTTAAGTTCGAATTTAAGAGTTCTAAACTACCAGTCATGATAAAGTAGTGCCCCGAAAGGTAGGTAACGACAACTGCTATCCGTGGTTGTGGGACATAAAATTGGTCAATCTTAAACCGAATAATAGAAATTAAAATATCTGAAAGAATAAAGAGAACAGTACCAAGTGCGATTCTTGAAAATGCCTTTGTATGAATTTGATCTTTTAAACTAAGCATCGCCAAAATCATGAAAACCATTGCTATGCTATAAATCGTAATTGGAATCCGTAAATTACCTGGTATGTCAGGCCATAAAAATACGAGTGTAAAAGTTTGAAGAATTACAAAGAGGATGATCCATCTCGGATGCCTTTGTAAGGGGCCTTTCTTTTTTTTGTTGGGAGCAACTGAAAATGCAAAAATATAGATAATGTGTGAAATGAAAAAAAAGATGAGTCCCCACATGAAATAAGAAGATAAGACATCGCCTTGAGATTTAACAACTAAGTAGTCACCAAGTGCTGAAGATGAAAGTGCAAAGAGAATATAGCCCGAAAATTTATTGAAATTATTTTTAACTGAAAGATAAAAATAGATACACAGCATTGAAACCATCAGAGGCTTAGTCAAATACGATAGCATTTGTAAATCAGCATGAATGGCGTAGATATACACTAAGGCAAAAATCGGAAAAAGAAAAAGAAAGAAATTCTTGTTTATCATTAAAATGAGTGAACTACACTTAGTTTCAGGTTGCGCTTAATATTCTAAATATTGTCATGGAACTCGACTTACAATCTCAAATGCATCGGAATAAAAGGTACGCCATTCATAACTTTTAGCGGGCCTATTTTCTCGAATCCACACTTCAGATAAAAGTTAACCGCGGAAGGAGCAGAGCTAACTGTTAAGAATTTGGTGTCAGGAAAATGTTGGCGAGTCCATTTTATTGCTGTTTTTATGAACAAGGTTCCAAGGCCAAAACCTTGGGCTACCCGCTTTATGAAAAGTAACTTGATATGACCTGGGGCACTGTATTCCGCCATTCCAACAATATTATCTTTTATCGTTGAGACCATGAGGCGACTACCTCCCTTCTGACGTTCTAATAGTTTTGCTTCAGCAAAAATGTTTTCCAACAAATGCTTTTGACCAGTAGGAGTAAGACCTGTTAAGTTAAATTGTTTTTGTGTTTGAGTAATTAACTCAGAAACAATTGAAGCCTCTTCTGGTAGCATTTCACGTAGATGGTGCAATTGATTTCTAACCAAAGTTAACCAATTTCCTAAAAGTTCCAAACCATGCTCTGTTAGAATTGATTCGGGGTGAAACTGAACGCCGTATATCGGGAGGTCAGGATGAGCAATCGCCATGTTTTCATTTTCTTTCGTTTGAGCAATTGAAATCAATGGGGTTTTGTCCAAGTCTTTCAACAGCAAAGAATGATAACGCATTACCTTATATTGCTCAGGTAAATTTTTAAAAAGCGGGTGTTGGTTATGCTTGATACTCGATGTTTTCCCATGCATAGGTAAACTCGCTTTTTGTAAACTTGCTCCAAAAAATTCACCAATACCTTGATGCCCCAAACAAATTCCGAGGATAGGGATTTTGTCAAAATAATAGGCAATCAATTCCATCATGAAACCAGCATCTGCAGGCCTCTTGGGACCAGGAGAAAGTACAATGGCGTCAAACGAAAGGTTGTGAATTTCTTCAAACGGAATTTCATTGTTGCGAATAACCGTACACTCCGTTCCTAATTGAAGAAAATAGTCGTAAAGGTTGTAGGTGAAAGAATCATAATTGTCAATTAGTAGAATCTTCAGAGCTTGGTTCATTGTCATCAATATCAAACACGTTATTGTTTTCAGTTTTTTCAACGCTCAATTCTTCCAGTCGATCCATCATTTCTAATGACTGATCCCAGAAGTCTTGAAAGACAGGTTGTACTTTTGCAAAAAGTTGTTGCGTTTGTCCCGGAATTTGTTGGATGTAAACATATGTTTTTGATTCAGCCTTGACTTGATCATTGACCATGTGTGCCTGCTCTCCGAACCATAACAGCGTACTAAAAACGACAACCATTAATCCTGCAAAAAATGTCCCACCTGCCAATTGGTTGATCACGTTTATATTCGCTGACTTAAGCACACCTTCCAGCCCCCGTGCAAAGAGGCGGATTAAAAACATAGTTGCCACAAAAGAAATTAAAAATCCAGCCAAGAACATTAGCGGATTATTACTAGAAAATGAAGTTTCCAAGAACTTGGTCGTCGCTGGCGCAAATTTAAACGCAGCCATTAAACCAAATAGCAAGGCAATTACCCCAAACACAGTTTTGATAATTCCACGGGCAAAACCCATGTAGAAGCCGATAACCACGGCGAGTGCAAACATTATATCTATTGCCATAACAGTTTGCAAATTAAGACTTTGTAAGGAGACATGCTCATAATTTAGACGGTTTTACTGTTTTATGGGACGAAAGTATAGGTGATTGGTAACTTAGAGGAGAAGAAGACTGGCTGGGTAAGACTTTGTCCTTACACGGCTAAGAAAATCTATCCCATTCATTTACGATCAGAAGCCAACAAAGAGAAAACCACTAAGTCATGAAATTGCTCACCTATTTTAAAAGCTTTTCGCAAAGTCCCTTCTTTTTCAAAACCAAGTCGCTTTGGAATACGCAAGCTCCTTTCATTACCAGGAACAATCTTTATGACAATTCGATTAAAATCTAAATGTTTATACCCATAGTCAATCAAGCGTTGGCAACTTTGACTAATTATTCCTTGCCCCTGAAAATCTTTGCTAATCCAATATCCTAATTCTGCTGAGTCGTGTTCATTGTCAATTCTTACGAAACCAATAGATCCAACCAACTCCTCTTTGTAAAAAAGATAAGTAACCAAACTGCGTTTGGATTGATTGGTGATTTGTATGTTCTTCACAACCTTTTTGATGTCCTCTTCTGATTGAGCAGTAGACGCCATCGGAATATAAGGACTTAGATATTCTCGCTGATTTTCAATGAGGTTGAAAATAGCCGGAGCGAAGGTCATGCGAGGCAGGTAAAGTTTTATGTCGTCGTTGACTTTTAAATAGTCCGCTTTCATCAGGTGAAATTGTTTTCGTAAAGTTACTATTTCTCCTATCAGATTATGATCTTTTTTAGCTGTACATTGTTCTAGTTTTACACAACTTCTTTATTAACAAAGTAAAATTCAGAATTTTCGTGATTCAAAATTAGGGATTGCTATATTTGCCAGCAGAGTCTAAGAAGTCAAAGTCTTTTGGTGTAAAACAATAACCTTCAAATCAAATCAATGGAAGAAATATCCGCATTAGATCTCATACTACGAACCGCTTTGGGACTAGGCATTACCCAATGGATGGCTTTCATCTTTAGCATCATCTATGTCATATTAGCAGCAAATGAAAATATCTGGTGTTGGCCTTTCGGAATTATTTCGGTGATATTGGCTTTTATCGTTTACGTTGATCCAGAGGTACGTCTTTACTCTGACGCTGTTTTGCAGGTGTTTTATGTCGGCATGTCGGTTTATGGTTGGTGGAATTGGCGGCAATCTCGAAACCAAGAGATTGAGCCAAGTGATCTTGGCAATTTGGATTCAAAGGCTACAGGAGCACTTACAATTACGCAATGGTCTACTCAAAAACACCTAATAGCTTTTGGA
>CALGLS010000151.1 GCA_937959375.1 uncultured Saprospiraceae bacterium | reverse complement strand
AACGTTTTTAGAATCTGGGTCATTATTTTTGCATTTGTAGGAGTACAACTAGCTTGGAACCTGAGACCTTTTATTGGAAGCAAAGACATGAAATTTGAGTTGGTTCGCAAAAACACACAGGGTAATTTTTATTCCCATATCCTACAAGCCATTGGGCATTTATTCGGAGCTCCGGGGCCTTATCCTCCTGCTCAACATAATTCTCTTATTGAATCTGAACAACCAACAACTGTTCCTCCTACGACCCGATATTCAGTTCCTCCTGTACAAAAAGTTAATCCAACACCAGATGTTCCGAATGAGGAGTGAGTGAGCAGGATGTGGGATGTGGGATGTTCACTCGATCGTAGGCTTAGGTCAACAAAAAATTTCCAACCTCCCTCTTCCCGCTTCCTACTTTTGAAGAATTGTCTTTCAAATTCACTAAGTTTGCAATCGAATGGATAATATAATGACTATAGAAGAGGTGGCGAAGTATCTAAAGATGAAACCTCAAACGATTTATACTTGGGCTCAAAAGGGTAAAATCCCTGCTGCCAAGATAGGTAAAGAATGGCGTTTCAGGAGAGATTTGCTAGATGAGTGGTTCAACCAACATGTGGACGATAAGTTTCAAGAGCTTTTTGATAAAATTGATAAGAAAAAGAAGGAGGAGTAGAGGAAGAATGGGAATTGGAATTAGAATTAGAATGGGAATGGGAATGTCCCCTTGACGTTGAGCAATAGTAATTAAAAACCTAAAAATTTCAATAAGAGCGCTGATTTCCCCTTAGGGACAAAGGGCGCGCGCTGGGAGTTAGAATGCTCGTCTGACGTGAAGTTGAGTGCAAACTGCCACTTTCATTACCACTCTAACTTCATTGCTACTTTGACTGATACTCTAACTCCATTACAACTAACCATCATAATCTCTTTAACAAAAATCACCCAATGCGAAATCTACTGCTCCTAACACTCTCCGCCAGTCTACTCTTCACATTGAGTTGTAGCTCGCTGAAATCAGGAAGCACCAACAAAGAACTTGACAATATGGTCAACCTTATGATCGGCAGTTTCAATAGTGCAGCTCAAGCTAAAATGGATTCGACCTACTATGACATCACCTTGCATATGTATCCAATTTGGGTTAACCCAAAAAGCAATAAACGATATCTTTATGTGGAACAAACAGTCACGGCCATGCCTGACAAACCATATCGACAACGCGTATATGTGATTTCTCAAGTGAGTCCAACACAACTGCAAAGTGTGATTTACAAAATTCCAGACGAAAAGTCGTACGTCGGAAAATGGGCCACTCCTAAATATTTTGATAAAATCTCTCCTGCGGATCTCGAAATCAGAGAAGGCTGTGCGGTCTATATGAACAAGGTCGCTACCAATTCCTACAAAGGATCAACCAATGCTAAGGACTGCAAGTCGACCCTCAGAGGAGCTAGTTATGCAACTTCAATTGTTGAAATAATTTCTGGAAAAGTCCTAAGTTGGGATCAAGGGTTCGATAGTAATGATAAGCAAGTCTGGGGAGCTGAAAAAGCAGGATATGAATTTATAAAGTATAAATAATCCCCAATTCCTTTAAAGTGGTATGGTATTTTGAGGAATCAACTTGCAAGAGTCAGTGCTTTTAAGTAAGCGCTCTTCATCTAATAAAAATTAACTAAACCGATATAAAATTTATATTCATGAAAAAATACAGTGGAATTGCCTTTTTATTATTCAGTCTATTATTTGTTGCGTGCAAATCAGACTCATCATCTTCCGCAACTAGCAATAGCGCTACAACTGGAGGTACTGACAAAGCATCAACATCACCAATCACAAAGTTAGAAAACGAATATCCTGCAGCCTTCAAAGATCTTTCAATTCCTTTGATCAAAGGTGCAAAAATTCATAGAGCAGATAAGCACAATCACAACACAGGTGATAAGTTTCAAATTACATTTGATTCAGACAAGACAGCTAAAGAGATTGAAGAATATTATTTAACAACGATGCAAAAGAAAGGATGGAAAGTAACCAACTCAACTAAGAAACCTCGTAAGCTTAACGCTTATTTTTCTGTTTGCAATAATGGTGAGAGCCAGCTGGTAATTAATGCTGTTCCTAATGAAAAGAACAACACCACTACTGCTTCTATGATCCTTATGCCTATTCCGAATAGAAAAAGCGAATAGAAGTTTTACTTAAATAATTTGAAGTTCTTTATGAAGTTGTTTAAAAATGGAGGCTGAAATTTCTTGTAGAAGCTTGGTTCTCAGTACAAAGTTTAAATATTTTTTCGTAGCCATAGCTACGGTGAAAATATTTAAGTGAAGTAATGAGGATCAATGATTTACAAGAAAATCATCATTCTATTTTAAAACAACTTCTATAAAAAAAAACCGAATCAACAAATTGCTGATTCGGTTTTTTTATGCACACTTATGTTCTACCTTATTTGGGGAACAACTTAAACTCTACACGTCTATTCAAGCTTCTTCCCTCTTCCGTTTCATTATCTGCAATGGGCACCATCTCTCCCATTCCTCCTACTAATATTCGACTCGGGTCAATTCCTTTTGATACCAAATAAACGTAACAGGTTCTTGCACGACGTATTGATAATTCTTCATTATTTGAATATGAACCTCTATCATCAGTATGCCCAGTTATGCTCACCTGATGATCCGGATAATTACCTAATACCATCACAACCTGATCCAGAACCACATTTGATTCAATCTTCAACAATTCACTTCCAGTTTCAAATTGAACAGCCTGTAAAGCATAATCCAAAATAGCTACATCTTCTTTTGCAATTTCAGGACAACCATTCGGCATATTCGGACCAGGTGAATTTGGACATTTGTCTTCGATATCAATTATCCCATCTCCATCCGTATCAGGGCAACCACCAAAGCGACCCTCACCTTTTGAATTTGGACACTTATCTTTGCTATCCGCAATGCCATCACCATCTGTATCTGGACAGCCCATTAATGTACCCGCTGCATTCGGACATTGATCTAAATGATCAGGTACGCCGTCTTTGTCAGTATCTTGTTGTGGACAACCGCTTGCATCACGATCACCTGCAAGTTCTGGACACTTGTCCTCAATATCAATAATTCCATCACCATCTGTATCAGGGCATCCTTGGATGGTACCTGCAACCGTTGGGCATTTATCTTTGTCATCCGAAACAGAGTCACCATCTGTATCAGGGCAACCCTGCGTTTCTTTTGGACCAGAATCATTTGGACATTGATCCATTGCATCTTCGATTCCATCTTTATCCGTATCAGGACATCCATTAAAAGCAGCAATTCCTGCCACCTCTGGACAAATATCATCGTTATCCGGAATACCATCTTTGTCTGTATCAGGTTTTGCTAAGCCAGGTAAAATGATTTCTTCAAGAACTTCATCATCCCCCACTTTTCCAATCATAAAACCAAGACCGATTCCATGATGAAAATTATCGCGATCACCATCCAATGAAATTCGGAATTCTGATTGAATATTTACATAAGCATATCTTCCTAATCGAATGTTTACACCTGCTCCAACTGGAATATGAAAATTCGTATTTTCAAATGCTTCCAACTCACCGCTAATACCAGCCATTCCATATGGAATCAAAATATTGTTTTCACGATAGTGTTGCAACTGAGCAGAAAACCCAAGACTAATGATGGTTCGGTTGTTTTCTTCTTCTGGTAAATTCACCACGCCAACTTTTAGTGGAATGACGGCATTGACTTTTGAACTCAAGTTTCTGAGATAATCAATTTCAAAACCACCACGATAGTTGTCAAAGTCGGTAAAGTCACTCGTCGCTGGAGAATAGTAATCTGTAAAAATTCGTTTTCCTACCAAAGCGTTTGGACGCGTTGGACTTTGAGCAGAAAGCGAGGAAATACAAAATAAAGCAATTAGGATAATGTAAATCGGTTCTTTTTTCATCACACAAGGATTATTATTTGATCTGTTTTAGAGAATATTAAAAGGATAGAAATGGGGACTTAGTCGTGAGAGGTGCCTACAAATGCTAAACTCGCGCATTTTGGGAAACTTCTAACTTCCAACCTCCCACTTCCAACTAACACAAAAACACTACCACTTTAAAGAAAAAGTATATATGTTTTTAGCTTCAGCAAAATAGTCATTATTGCCAAAGCGGAAAATTCCGCAAAAGTATTTGATTCTCAATAGATTAGGCGCATGAAAACTCGAATTGCACCTTAGGAAGTGTATGAACAAGTCAAATATATGGAAAAAACTGAATTAGCCTTTAATTCATAGAACTTTTGTTTGTCGATATAAGTTAGACGTATGTCAAATCTATTTTATGACTGGGTAAAAACCCTTATATTGGTGATCTTAGTTGTTAAATGAAAATTTTTCAAAGAGCTTCAAAAAGATTCCCCCTTAAACACAGATGAAAATAGGTTGAAGAAAAGGCCAATTTAGGTCCCTATTTTAAACTTGAAGTTGTTAATAACTTCGAATAAAAACGCAATACTAAAATGAGCAAAGAAGGTCAATCCATAAGTTTGCTAACAATCATACTGATTTTTGCTTTTGTACTCATTGCAAGTTTTGCTGCCAGAGGCGGTATATTCTTTCTAATAATGCTGTTGTTGTTAGCACTGATAATTGGTGGCGTATTCTATATGATTCGCCAATTTATGATTCGAGGTAAAGGTATTCAGTTTGACACAAAAGTAGTTGGCAAAATCAATCAGTCTATTCAAGCTTGCAACGATCAGATTCAAAAAAACATCACTGAAATTGAAGAGATAAAAGAAGACATTGACGAACTCGATTCACATCTTATTCCGGGTCATGACATCAATGAAAAATCAAGAGAAGAAAGCGAACGTTTGATCAGAGCATTTGAAAAACAAATTGATCTCCGTAAAACCAAACTTGCTTTCTACGAAACTTGCCGAGGGAAATTAGAAACCATTCTTTACAATCATAAATTAGCTTTGGCGCTTGAGAAAAAACAAAATCGACTCAACGAGCTAGAAGAAGGTCAATACGAATCACTCGCTCAAATGGAAACACTAAAGACCGAGTTAGAATACGACAAGTCCTATATTAGCTCTATTGAAAAGCTTTCGCTTAAAATGCTTCGTAGTAACTCGATTGGTGATGCAGAAGCCTTGAACTTGGAGTTGGTTCAGATTACAAAAGAGTTGAAGAGGTTGTAATGCTTTATCCGAAATTGTTTAATGAAAATAAAAACTAAACGTGTAAAGTAAAAAGCTGTAAATTACATTCTTTTGTCTTGTAACTTTCACTTTAATTTTAACTTTCATTTCAAATGAAACCACGCTCCTACTTTTTCATCCTCGGATGCATATTGACTTTCTTTTGTTGCGATAATTCAAATCAACAACAATTCATTTATATCGGTCATTGCTACAATTGGAAATCAGAAAATGGCGAAGAAGTTGATCCAAGAATCGAAAAACTAGATCTTAAATCATACCAACAAATCTGGCTGGGTGGCGACGTCTGCGGCCGTACCTCTGCACAAAGTAGCACACTTGATTATGTCGATAAACTATTTGCGATAAGCTCACCCAACACACATTGGTCGCTGGGCAATCACGACATCAACAAAGGAAACAAAATACTGATTCAACAAAAAACAAATCGTCCTTCTTATTACACCGCCGACCATGAAGGAATAAGCATTTTGGTGCTCGACACCAACTTCGGACATCCACAATTACCCGCAAGCGACAGTCTCGAATTATGCACAGCGCTCAATCAACAATTTCAATTACTACAAAATCTAACGGATACCATTGCTGCTGCAAAATATCTAGTCGTACTCCACCACCACGCGTTGCTTTCACCAAAACTAGGAGATGGCACTAAAAAGTTACCCGATGTGTTTCACTACGTGTTACCACAACTGCCCTTCAGTTGTACACCAGCAGGCACCTTCGAAGATCTAGCCTACCCCCTCCTAAAAAAGGTGCAAGATAGAGGTATACAAGTCATTTTAATTGGTGGAGATTTTGGCCAACGAGCCAAACGATTCGAATACAAAAATCCAGATGGCATTTGGTTTCTCGGATCTGGAATCAATAATTCAATGGATAAAAGATATCAACCTAAATACGTCACTAACTTAAATCCAGATAGTATTTTGATTTTTAATTATGATGTGAAGTTGAGGCAATTGGATTGGGAATTCCGACCGCTTGGTGGAGATTTTGAGTAAAAAATTTAATCAACTTCAAACTAAAAAGGGGCTGGTTTTGATTGAATCAAAATCAGCCCCTTTCGTCTTAAACATGATCGTTTAATTATCCTTCTTATAATCATCAAAAGAAGTCGTCTTATAAGCTTCTTCATGCGCATACTTCAACTCCGTCATGAAAGCGTCCTTTTCCTTAAAACCAGGAGAAATCATAATCCGCTCAATTTTTTCACTCATGTAAACAATCGAAGGATACGACATACGCTCATCCAACAAGGCCGCTGCTAATTGGTGGTAGCCTCTTCTTCCACTTTGTACAAACTTAAATACATTTCCTGCAAAGTTGATATCTTCTTTTTGCTCAGCATTCAATTTCACTGCATAATAATTCTCATTAACATACTTGACAACTTCAGGCTGATTGAACGTCTTCTTATCCATTACCTTACACCAGTGGCACCAGCCTGTATAAACATCTACAAAGATTTTTCGTGGTTCCTTTTCAGTAGCAACAATGGCTTCTTCCCAAGTCATCCAATTGATTTTATCATCCTTTACCGTTGCCTCTGCAGGCATAAATGCATAAAAAGAGAAGGCTGTACAAAACAAAGCTACTGCTGAAAGTGTCTTAATAATATTCATGTGTTTAATTTTAAAATATTTTTAATTTTAGAAGTTGTCTAGTCTCGATTATATAGACAAACCTAAGTTCGCATATATTGCACCAAAACGGGAAATGACTCCTATTGTTTTTGGATTTAACGAATAAATAAGAAAAAATGAAACGAATTGTCGTAGGGATAGGAGGAGCCAGCGGTTCTTTATACGCTAAAGTACTTTTAGATAAGCTCGTTGGCTTGCAAAGTCAAACCGATGCCATTGGGGTTGTCATGAGTAAAAATGCCAAATTTAATTGGGAACTGGAACTCGAAAACAAGGACTACCAAAACTATCCTTTCGATTTCTATGAAAATAATGATTTCATGGCACCCTTTGCTTCTGGTTCGGCAAAATATGAGACACTCATCGTTTGTCCATGTTCGATGGGATTACTCGGGCGAATTGCCACAGGCGTTTCTACCGACTTGATTACTCGAGCCTCTGATGTGATTTTAAAAGAACGACGTCAAATGATTCTAGTAACCAGAGATACACCGCTTAGTCTAATTCACATCAATAATATGAAAACGGTAACCGAAGCCGGAGGAATCATTTGCCCTGCCACTCCTAGTTTTTACAGCAAACCGAAAACTTTTGAGGATTTGGTTGCGACGGTGATTGATCGAGTGCTTGACTTATCTGGCTTTGATTTGGAATCGTATCGTTGGGGAAGTGATGGGGGGAATGGGAATGGGAATGGGAATGGGAATGGGAATTAGAATTAGAATTAGAATTTACCTGGCAATAGGACCTACGGTATAATTAGATAAGTTGTAATTAATATATATTATGAAACTTGAGGAATTTTGAATCGTTGATTTCTGAATTTTGAATCGTTGATTTTGCCTTCCATCGTGTTCAGCACCATAGATTCTAACTATATTAATCGAGTGCCAATGTTTTGGGTAGGAAATCAAAATTCCGAATTCAACGATTCAACGATTCATTATTATCTTTCTTTAATGCATAATGAGCAATTACAATAGACTTATGTATGTACAGTGGGCTAATAGGGACAGGTCAGAATTAGAATGGTCTTCAAACGTATTGCTAACAGTATATCCCGTAAAGCCGAACGCAGATTTCTTTTAGGGATAAAGGACGCGCGTTCGAAATAAGCATAGCCTCAAACGTAAATGATATCCTAAAATTCCAAACGCTCACCTCCATCTTCTTTATTTCCACAGAATTTTGAAGCATAAATTGGCGATAAAAACTTTATCACGTATATTTACTCTTCAAATCAGATTAATTGCTTTGCCAGAAGTAAGAAAATCAAACTTAAAAAATTGATATGACAAAGAATCCTGCAAAGAAAGGAGCAAAAAAGGCCGCTTATTCTAAGAAAACATATCTTGAATGGTACGAGATGATGCTTCGCATCCGTCGTTTTGAAGAGCGAACTTTAATGGCATATGGCCAGCAAAAAGTACGTGGTTTTTGCCACGTTTATATTGGACAAGAGGCAATTGCAGCGGGTTTAATCTCTGCTATCAAGCCAGAAGATGCCATAGTTACTGCATATCGTCAACACGGTATCGCGATTTCTCGTGGTATTACAACTAAAGAAGCCATGGCTGAGCTTTACGGCAAAAGTGGTGGTATCGTAAAAGGAAAAGGTGGTTCAATGCACTTTTTCAGCAAGGAAAAGCGATTCTTTGGTGGAAATGGTATCGTTGGTGCACAAATTCCAATAGGAACGGGTATCGCTTTCGCTGAAAAATATAGAGGAACTAAGAACCTTTGTGTAACGATGTTTGGTGATGGTGCTGCACGTCAAGGTGCGCTCTATGAGTCATTCAACATGGCTATGACTTGGAAACTACCTGTATTGTACATCGTTGAAAATAACGGATACGCAATGGGTACTTCCGTAGAAAGAACTTCTAACGTCTCTGATATGTATAAAATAGGTCACGCATTTGATATGCCGAGTGAGCCAGTTGATGGGATGAGCCCTGAGGCCGTTCACGAAGCATTAGAGAAAGCTGCCAAGCATATTCGTGCTGGAAAAGGACCTTACTACCTAGAAATCAAGACTTACCGATATAAAGGCCACTCTGTTTCTGACCCTGCTAAGTACAGAACAAAGACAGAATTGCAAGATTATAAAGATCGTGATCCAGTTAAAGAAACAGAGAAGAAGATCATTGACAATAAGATTGCTACCAAAAAGGAGATTGATGCCATCAAAGCAGCTATAAAGCAAGAAATTGATGAGGCAGTCGCTTTTGCAGAAAGCTCTCCATACCCAGATCCTTCTGAGCTTTACACCGATAATTACATTCAAGAGGACTACCCTTTCTTGACTTAAAAGAAACTGATTTGTCTAAATTATAGTTCTAATTAGACATCTTATTATAGAAACAAATCATCGTTAGGAGCCTCTTTATAGAGAGTGCTCCTAATTTTTTTGCCAAAAAACGAACAAAAACAGCATTATATAGTAAGAATGATTATTTTTGCGGTGCTTTATTCAGAAGTTGGTTCACACAGCTTCGCAAAAACCAGATTCGTTCTGGGAATTATTTTCTAAAAAATCGATTTTCGTTGTTGATAATCAGTCATTTATGATGATTTGAATCTTCAACCAACTAAAGTCTCATCAAAAATCATTGTAACACATGGCAATCAGAAGAAATAAAAAGAAGAATGACGAAACCCTTGTTGATATCGTTGAAGTAAAGGATAGCGCATCGGATTGGGTGGATGCTAATCAGAAAACTATTTTCGGTGGCCTATTGGGCTTAATCCTTTTAGTAGGTGGATTCTTGGCTTACAAGCAATTCGTTAAAGCTCCTAAAGAAAAGGAGGCAATGAATATTATGCAAGCTGCTCAACTTCAATTCGAAAGAGATAGTTTTGCACTAGCTTTAACTAACCCTGGCAACGGTGGTATGGGTTTTCTTGATATTGCACAAAATTATAGCGGAACGGCTGCTGGTAATCTTTCAAACTACTACGCTGGTGTCGCTTACCTTCGTTTAGGTAAATATGATGCAGCAATCGATCACCTTAAGTCTTTCTCTGCAGATGGATCTGTTCTTCCTGCTACTAAATTAGGCGTTATTGGTGATGCTTACGCTGAAAAGAATGATTTAGACAGCGCATTGAGCTACTACACTAAAGCAGCTGCTGCAGTTGGTAATGAATTCACTTCTTCTATGTACCTAAAGAAAGTTGGTTTACTCAATGAGAAAAACCAAAACTGGTCAGCTGCATTAGCTGCCTACAAGCAAATCAAAACGAAATACCCACTTTCAATTGACGGTAACGATATTGACAAGTACATTTCTCGTGTTGCTGCTAAAATGTAAATAACTAAACGACAGATTCTATTTCTTTTACCTGTCGGAAAAAATATAAACGAACCGGCATTTGGGATAACCAAATGCCGGTTTTGTTTTTTACTTTTGTAGCAACGATTGAAGAACACCTTTTTAACCTGAAAAACACTTCGCAGACTTTTAGTGTTGTAAAGTCTCAGATCCGTTTACTAAACTTCAAAAACTAAACATATAAAATCAATATTCATGTCAAGCAAATTAAAAAATCTATCCTCCTACAACGATGCAGATGTTCCAAATGCAAAAGAGTTGAAATTTGGAATTGTTGTTTCTGATTGGAATTCAAAAATTACTCATGCACTCTACGAAGGTTGCTTAGAAACATTACTCAAACACGGCGCTCTTGAAGACAACATCGAAGTCATTCAAGTACCAGGTTCTTTTGAACTAACTGCTGGCGCACGAATGTTAGCTCAACGATATAGCTCTGATGCGATCATCTGCCTTGGTTGTGTGATCACTGGCGAAACAAAGCACAACGAATACATCAACATGTCTGTAGCTCAAGGTTTAACCAACCTAAGCATCGCATCTGGAAGACCATACGTATTCGGTTTACTCACTCCAGAAAACGAACAACAGGCGCTTGATCGTGCCGGTGGCAAGTATGGCAACAAAGGTGTAGAAGCTGCAGTAACTGCCATAAGAATGGCTGACATTAAAAAGGACTTAGGCACCACTAAAAGTAAAATTGGCTATAGCTAGAACGCCTGCGTTAGGCAAACAATAACAAGACTTTCATTTTAATCCCAGAATTAAAACAATGAAATTACATACTATAAATACAGGCTTTTTTAAACTAGATGGTGGCGCCATGTTTGGTGTAGTACCAAAAAGCATGTGGAAGAAAATCAATCCACCAGATGACAATAACATGTGTACTTGGGCAATGCGATGCATGCTCATAGAAACTGGTGATCGAAAAATTTTGGTAGACACAGGAATTGGGAATAAGCAAAGTGCAAAATTTCGTTCACATTTTGAACCACATGGTGACGATTCATTAATTGGTTCTTTAGCAGCAAAAGGTTTCAAACCTGAGGACATCACCGATGTATTATTGACGCACCTACACTTTGATCATTGTGGTGGTGCCATCAAACACAATGAAGCTGGAGAAGCTGTTGCGACCTTTCCCAATGCAACCTACTGGTCAAACGAAAAGCACTGGAACTGGGCTATGAATCCCAATCCAAGAGAGAAAGCTTCTTTCTTAAAAGAGAACTTCCTACCCCTTCAAGAATGGGGCAAATTAAAGTTTATTGAAATGGCTGACGGTGAAGAATGGATAGATGGTATTAGCATTCATTATGCTTACGGACATACAGAGGCTATGATGGTTTTGAAAATCGTTTCAGATGATAAAACATTGATTTATTGCGCCGACCTACTCCCCTCTTCTGGGCACATCCCTATGCCTTACGTCATGTGCTACGACATCCGTCCTTTAGAAACATTAAAAGAGAAGAAAAAACTGCTGGAACGCTCCGTGGAAAAGAATTACTACCTCTACTTTGAGCACGATCCGAAAATAGAATGTGCTACCGTTCATGTCAATGAAAGAGGACGTATTGCTTTGAAGGAGTCGTTTCGGATTGAGGAGGTGTTTTAGAGTTTGAAGACGGGAGACGGAAGACCGAAGTTCTCTTCTAACGCGTTCACGATCGCGGGAAACTTCGGACTTCGGTCTTCGGTCTTCCGTCTTCTTACCTCTTCCTAAAAAAAACAAAACATGATATTCATAAAAGTTGAAGAAGAATTACAAAATGCTTGTCCAAATTTGAAGTTAGGGATTTTGCAATGTAGTGTTATCGTGCAACCAACGTCAGAAGCCTTACAAACTGAAATAAAAAATGGCATTGAAAATCTACAAGCCAATTTCAAAATAGAAAATATCTCACAACGTCAGGTAATACAAGCGAGTCGCAAAGGATACAAGGCTTGTGGCAAAGATCCTGCTCGTTACCGACTATCAGCTGAAGCTTTATTAAGGCGCGTGATACAAGGCAAGGGTTTATACCAAATCAATAACGTGGTCGATGCACTTAATCTAGTTTCCATCAAAACAGGCTACTCGATCGGCGGGTATAATTTTGATAAAATTAATGGCCAAATTACATTGGGCATAGGAAAAGAAGGGGAACCTTACGAAGGAATTGGCAGAGGCGCTTTGAACATTGCCAAGCTTCCTGTGTTAAGAGATGAGACGGGAGCTTTTGGTACACCTACTAGTGATTCACTTCGCACTTCAATTAGTAATGAAGCAAGCAATTTTTTAATGGTCTTCTACGATTTTGATGGACAGGGGGCTTTGAAAGAAGCGCTTGATTTGTCTGTAGTTCTTTTGGATGATCACTGTAGTGGTGGAGATTTCGAAATGACTATTTATTGATGGAAGATGTCGATTTAGTAGTGGGGTGCTGGACTTTATATTTTTCTCAGACAAAAACTCAATTTCAATTTCAAGCTCAATTCTCTTAGCCGCGATAGATCGAAAATTGAACTTGAGTTTGAAATTGAAATTTTTCAAACACCTTTTCCAACGATTCTCTTTAATACTTTATACAAAAAATGCTGAACAAAATACTTTCCGATTTAAAGCCTTACAATGCCAAACTAGTTGCCGTTTCAAAGACGCGACCAAACGAAGCTATTCAGGCAATGTATGACAAAGGTCAACGAATTTTCGGTGAAAACCGTGTTCCTGAATTGGTTGAAAAACATGAGGCATTAGCCAAAGATATCGAGTGGCATTTAATTGGTCATCTCCAAAGTAAAAAAGCGAAAGCGATTGCAGGTTTTGTAAGTTGCATCCATTCGATTGACAGTCAAAAACTATTAGCAATTGTTGACAAAGAAGCGGCAAAACACGATCGTGTAATTGATGTCTTATTGCAATTCAAAATCGCAGAGGAAGAAACAAAGTATGGTTTTGATCTAGATAGCGCGAACCAACTTTTGGATTCAGAATCCTATCAAACAATGAAAAATATTCGCGTATGTGGTGTCATGGGGATGGCAACTTTTACCGATAACAAAGATCAAGTAAGAGCTGAGTTTAAAAACTTGAAAAGAATATTTGATCACTTGCGTGAAACGAAATTCGTAAACAATCAAAACTTCAAAGAAATCTCAATGGGCATGTCTGGTGACTATCTGATTGCGCTGGAAGAAGGAAGTACGATGATTCGGGTTGGAAGTTTACTTTTTAGATAGAGTGAGACCGCTGCGCTGAGAGATCGCTTCGCTGTGAGATCGCTTCGCTGTGAGATCGTGGCGGCGCTGCCACCACTGCGAGATCGCTTCGCTGAGGGACTTCCTTCTAACGCAGTGGTACGTGGTACGAAAACGTGTCGCGATCGAGGGAAACGAGATCGCTGCGCTGTGAGATCGCTTCGCTGTGAGACCGTGGCAGCGCTGCCACCACTGCGAGATCGCTTCGCTGAGGGACTTCCCTTTAACGCAGTGCTAAGTGCTAGGGAATCGTGGTACGATCGAGGGAAGTCCCTCAGCGAAGCGATCTCTCAATGAAGCCTGCAGGCTGAATGGTCTGACAGCAAGCCTACCGCTAGGTAGGCGCAGCGATCTCTCAGCGCAGCGGTCTCAGCCACACAACAATTTCCCCCACCATTCCACCGTTCTATTCAAAACGATAGACTTGAAAAGAAAACTACACTTAATTACATCTTTATTTTTTGCGATAAGCAACCTTATTCTTGCACAAAACCTCATCCCCAATCCCAGTTTTGAAGATGTAAACGTGTGTTTCAAATACCATGAAGAATGTAGTCCTAAAGCTTGGCGCAACACCGTCTTGAAAAACTTTGCATATCGCGAGTATTTAGGAGATGGAAAAAGAAGACGCCTACCCGGTAAAACACCACCCACTATTATCCCACCTGATGGAACGCGATTTGTTGCGGTTCGCATTTTCAATAAGATTAGAAAAAATGATCGGACCTTTATTCAAACGCCCCTGCTTTGCAAATTGGTGGAAGGTAAAGAATACGAAATTAGTTTTCAACTATACTCCACCACTTACATGATTGATGAGTTGGGAATTGCTTTGGTTGACACGATGAAAATTTTCAAAAAAAACAAGGCTGTCTTCGACATTGAACCTCAGGTAAAAATTCATTTTGACAAAAAAATAAAACGAAATAAATGGCATACCTTTTCAACTACTTTCATAGCAGAGGGAAATGAGATTGGCTTCATTTTAGGAAACTTTAATACCGACGATCAAACGAAACTGAGTACCATTGTAAAAGGCAAAGAAAAACATTTACCGAAAGGTGCTCATTATGTTTTGGATAATTTTTCATTAAAACCGGTTAACGTAGATAGCTCAGAAATTTGCAACTTAGAAGAAAATAAAAAATTCATTTATGCAGATTCCATTCGTCATATCATTTATGAAAAGGTACGAACAGTAGCACTAATCCCAAGTGCTGAAATCGTGTCGAATCCAACAACTATTGTTGAAACACCAAGTCCCGTTCAAGACGAAGAAATAACGCCAGAACCGCTCATAATTGGCAATCAAGAGATTAACCTTCAGGAAGATTTTGTCTTCACAAATATCACCTTTGAAAACAATAAAGCAATTTTACAAAGCAGTGCCTTTCGCTCGCTTGAAGCAATAGCACAATTTTTGATAGAAAACCCAGGGTACCAGCTTCAGATTACTGGACACACAGATAATGTAGGCGCTGATAACTTTAATCAGACTTTATCCGTACAAAGAGCTAGAGCGGTGGCGGATTTTCTGATTCGCAATAAGGTGCCAGCAAATCGACTCCTTACCAATGGACGAGGCGAGCTAGAACCCATTGAAACAAATACGACAGCTATCGGGCGCGAGCAAAACAGACGTGTAGCCTTTCAGCTAATTAAATAACATGTGCGAATTGAACAGATATACAAATTCTCCCAATTGAGCATTCTCCCCAAAAAGTTTGTTAATACAAAACGATCTCTGTAATTTAAAGCTTCCAAGCAATTATCAATTATGATCCGATTTCTAACATTAGTCATCTTTAGTAGCCTTTTCATCAGTCAGGTGCAAGCTCAAAATTTAGTCAAAAATTCAAGCTTTGAATTTTATGATTATACCTCGCGTTTTTTAAACACGACGGGACGAGATTTTGAGAAACAAGTTAAACACTGGACGGTGCCTAATCAGGCATCCACTGACTTGGTGAGCCCTCGAATGAAAAATAAAAACATCACAACCATTCCTGCTCATACTGGAAAGAATATGGCTGGGATTGTAATCAACGGCGATTTTTGGGCAGAGT
Source organism: uncultured Saprospiraceae bacterium (assembly GCA_937959375.1). Lineage (GTDB taxonomy): Bacteria > Bacteroidota > Bacteroidia > Chitinophagales > Saprospiraceae > CALGLS01. Next base: position 6,180 of record CALGLS010000151.1, on the reverse strand, counting down.
ATCTAGCGATCAAATTGAGAAAGCCATTGCAAGTTGGCGTCAATTATTATGTTGAATTTTGGATTGCCATGCCTCCCTATTATTCTAAAAAGAAAATGAAAGCTACCAAGTTAAACGCAAACTTTGGTGTTCGCTTCGGAGATAAAATTTTCAACCTAGACAAAAACATCCTTCCGGGAAAACCACAAGTTCACGCCACAACTGAGACCTTGATTGAACCAGAAAAATGGACTAAAATTTTTGGTACCTATACCGCAACTGAAGCTTCTGAATATTTATACATTGGTCAATTCCTAAACCCAGAAATTGATCCTAACATTGTGATTGGCTATTTTTTCATTGACGATGTTTTTGTTGAACCCTTTAGCAGTACTGCTATTGATTTTGTTCCGAGTAGTTATTACCGAATTAAAGGTTCAACCGCTTCGGTCATCATGGAAAATATTTATTTCGAAACAGATAAACATGATTTGCTAGTTGATTCTGAAAAAGAATTAGACAAGCTGGTCAACATCATGAATAAAAATCCTTCCATTTCAATTGAGATATTAGGACATACAGATGATCAAGGTGGTGAAGATCACAATGCTTCTTTATCTGAAAATCGAGCAAAAACGGTTTACAATTATTTAGTGGCTGAGGGTATTCCTCAAAAGCGATTACGCAGTCAAGGAATGGGATATACTAAGCCAGTGGCCAGTAATTCCACGGATGAAGGTCGACAAAAAAATCGACGGGTAGAATTTAAAGTTAGTGGTGAAATTACTTCAGATAACTTACCACAGGGCCCCGGAGATGTCTACCGTTTTGCAAAAGATGCAGATAGCGAAAAACCATTACAACTATCCTTCACCAACCCTACTGCTTTCAAGGATAACTGTATGGGTGAAAACGGAGCACCTGAATTAATTCAAGAGCAAAAAGGCAAGCTATCTAAGTCAACTCCACTAAACGCAAAAAATCATATTCTAGAAAAAACAAAAGATCGGAAAACGGTTTTTTTCAATGAGTATGCGTTGAATCCGCAAAACAGAATTTTCTTTATCAGTCTTTTGCAAGAGCTAAAAGATCAAGGTTTTGATTATCTCGCTTTGGAGGCGCTTAGCGGAAAAGACAAGCAACTCCAAGAACGTGGCTACCCTGTTTTGAATAGCGGTTACCTGACGCGTGAACCCATTTTTGGCGAAATGATCCGAACAGCTATTGAAATGGGATTTGATGTATTGTCCTACAATCCATCTAAAACAGAGGTAAAAAAAGCGCAGCAGATTTTAGGAAAAAAATTCGGAGCTGTTGATGAAGAGATGGCACGCCGTTGGGCACAAGGTATGAACATCTACCGCATTAGAAAAAAATATCCAGATGCTAAACTACTCGTTTACTCCAGTGATCCAATACTAAACGAATCTGCCGACGAAACAGAAAGATCAGCAGCAGCTTGGTATAAGAAACTATCCTCTAAAGATCCGTTCACCATTGAGCAGTCTAGCATGACTGATAAATGTGCCTTAGCAAAGCATCCACTTTTTGCCACAAGAACCATAAAGGAACCGACTATTTTTATGACGAAGGTAATGTCTAAAAAAATTCCTTTCAAAACCAGTTCAACTGACTTACAAGTCTTCCACCCCTCCGCTACTAGCACCTATAATCGACCAAATTGGATGACTCAAACTAGAACGCCTTATTTGTTTAATCCTGACAAGCACGGCATGGCTTACCCTTGTATGGTGTTGGCTTACAAACCAGGAGAAGATCCTGACTTTGCAGTTCCGATGGATGTAGTGGAGTTTAAGGACAATCGAGATAAGACAGCCTTGATGTTACCGAAAGGTGATTGGGTATTAGTAATGACTGACTTTAGTAAGCATAAGAAGTTGGAGGTGGTGGTGAAGTAGTGAAGTGGGAGGTTGACGACAGAGCCTAAAAAAGATAAGCCGGATCCTGGACTTTAGTCCAGATAAAAGAAGTTAAGCCGGACTAAACAGCTCGACCAGCAATTGATTTGGCGATCGAAAAAGGAACTAAATGTAAAACTGCAAAAGTCAAAACCTAGCGGCTCGACAGGTTTTGACTTTATCATTTTGCGGTTTTACATCCCGCCTGGCGGCCCTACATGTTTAAAAAAATAAATATAGAGATATGATCAAGCATTCAGATAACTTGTATTCTTGGTCGACCTGTAAAGTCCGATCACCGATCACCGATCAAGTGAAACTACTAATTTTGCAATCCTAATTTTTTATCATCCTGAGCGTAATCGAAGGATACAGCTCCCCAAAATTAATTAAAGCAATTTCCTTCCTGTGCTCCAATACTGGAATCAAAACCATCTGCCCCTAGTTGGGTTCTAAACAAGCAATCGTCTTTATCTTCAGGAAAATTTTCATCGCAAAGAAAAGCACACACGGTCCCTTCTACAGTTTCATTTATCCCATAATTTGTAAAAAATTCTATTGAATAATTATACAAACCTCCTACAATTGCATCATTCCCAAAATGGTTAATTTTTCCATCCCAAGTAAGCGATTCAAAGTAAGTAGAGAAATTATTTTTAGAGAAGACAACTCTATCTTGTTGATCTCTAATTTCAAAGCTGCCAATGAAATCAACATTAATAGTTACTATTTCGAGTAGATCATTTACACCATCACCGTTGGGTGTGAAAGCGCTAGGAATATACATAGAAATGGTACTAAACGCAGTATTATTAACATACTCTACGGGATCATTATCACAACATCCAGTATAAATACTAGGACGAGCGATAGGTTCATCATCCTTACAAGAAAACAAACTTAGAGTGATAAAAAATAACAAGTATAAGTGGGTACTTTTCATGATATATGCGTTTTAGTTTCTTTTTTAATATAGAAATTGCTTGACAACTTCATCCAATATTCAATTAGCTCCTAAATGAGCTACATTTTAAAACTTCTAGTAGAAAATAGCTACATTTACGTAAACGAGAATTCCCTTGTAAAGGTTGGGTCGCTCACTATAGATCTGTAATTTTAAAGTTAGTAAAATCTCAGTCTTCATTACTTATTTAATAGTAAATTTAACATTGTTATGAAAAAAATTCCATTTCGGAAAATACTCCCTGTATTACTTGTACTTTTCATCCTAATGCAGTTTTACCGCATTGACAAGACAAATCCACCTCTGGTAAAAGAAAAGGATTTCTTATTGAACGAAAATGCTCCGCCTGCCATTGCTACCATGGTTCAAAATGCCTGTTATGATTGCCACTCGCATCAAACGGAATATCCTTGGTACACCAATGTCATGCCTTTCTCTTATTGGATCAAAGGGCATATTACGCATGGTCGTGAAAAACTAAATTTCTCTACTTGGACCGAATACTTAGCTGACGATAAATCTCATCATTTAAAAGAATGCGCTGAAGTCGTACGCGAAACAAGAATGCCCATGACTACTTATTTAATCCCTCATCCTGAAGCTCGTATTTCAAAAGAAGAGCGAGAGACTTTGGCTACTTGGTTTGAGAGTGTTCGAAAGTAGGTAGAAGTTAGCATAGATCAACCTGCGGTACAATTGTAACGATATTTTGGCTATTTCACTTTTGGTAATTTTTTATAAAACTGTTTTAAGTAAGTAGGATGAAAAACGAAAACATCAAAATTAAAAATACCGAGGTACTTTCTGATAATTGGTATACACTCAATAAGGTTACTTACGAGTTTAAAAACAAACTTGGTGAATGGGAAACGCATTCTCGTGAGGCTTATGATCGGGGGAATGGTGCAACCATTCTTTTATATAACAAAGAAAATAAAACTGTCATCCTAACTCGCCAATTCAGATTGCCTACTTATGTGAATGGTAATGAAAGTGGTTTGTTAATAGAAGCCTGTGCTGGTCTTTTAGACAAAGACAATGCAGAAGATTGTATTCGTAAAGAAACGGAAGAAGAGACTGGCTATAAAGTTTCTAATGTGACCAAAGTTTTTGAATCTTACATGTCTCCTGGTTCTGTCACTGAAATTTTATATTTCTTTGTTGCGGAATATACTAAGGAAATGAAAGTAAGTGAAGGTGGAGGACTAGAAGAAGAGCAAGAAAATATTGAAGTTTTAGAATTAGACTTTGATGTAGCATTCAATATGATTGGAACTGGTGAGATTAGAGATGGTAAAACGATTATGCTTTTGCAACATGCTAAGATTCACCAATTGCTTTAATTCATTTTATATGAAAGACATAGAAAATTACATTCACAGCTATTTCGGAATAGGGCATAAAGACGTTTCCAAAATTTCTGATTTCTTTAAAGACAATCATCTGGATACGAGAGCATACTTATTGTAAAATCAGGAAAATAAAACACCCCAGCCAACTTCTTGAAAAGTGGCTACATCTAGATCTTTCCCAGTTATCAAAATGCGAAAAAGAAATTACTCAATGGATTTCCACTTCAGGTACCTTTGCTAAGATCTATCTTGTTTCATTTTTGGTTCAACCGGAAAGGAGCTGGTTTTAAAATAAAATAGCCGGAGCCCAAATTAGGGTCCGACTATTCTTAGTTAAAAAGATTTGATTTTTTGAGGCTAATATTAGAGTATGTTTAAATTTCGTTTTCAGAGCCGAAAAGACAGATGTTTGTGTTGAACGATGCTCATTTTTTTAGGAATAGCAGGGCTATTGCTGAATAAATAGCAGAAGTACAACGCAAAATATCGCTTTTGAAGGCATGAAATATGAATTTTAAATAGACTCTTAGTAAGTATCTATTTTCACAAAACGCTTAGAGTAAGTTTCTTTTCCTATCTGAAGCTGGATCATGTAAATTCCGTTTTGAAATTCTTCTATCTCCAGCAGGATTTGATTCATTCCCTCAGCAGCATCTTGTTTTTCAAAAATCATGGTATTACCCAAAAGATCTGATACGATGATATTGACTTTTGAATTTTGAGCTGCATTGAAACTAAGACTTATTTCCGAAATAGTTGGATTCGGATAAAGGCTTATATCTTTTATGCTCGGAGCTTGCTCTCCTCCTACTCTAAAGCTTTCTTCTTCACCATCTGGACAAGAAAAACATTCACCCAACATACATCCATGATCTAAGTGTGCTTGGACAGCATTTGGATTTACACAAATAGTATGTGCATTAGCAGGATTCCCTGGTGGAATATGACAAATATAAACTTTTGGTTTATTTGGATTATTTCCACAAACCCACTCAGCAGGTAAATCTGCTACCCCTGTAAAGATGAAATTATTTACCAATGGATTAGAATCACACTCATCATCAATACCATCATTATCATCATCTGGATCTCCAAGATCACAAAGTCCATCACCATCTGTATCCGTTCCGTCATTAGTTGGATCAACCGTTCCAGATGAACAATCATCGCAACCATCTCCGTCAGCGTCTTGACAAGCAAATTCATTTAGTGGTTCAGAATCATTGACATCATCAACTCCATCTCCATCATCATCCGTATCACAATCATCTGCATCTCCGTCGCCATCTGTATCCACACTTGCAACTAGAGGATTGTCATCATCTCCATCAAGGCAACCGTCATCGTCATCATCCGGATCACATACATCACCAATGGTATCATTGTCGTTGTCTTCTTGACCTGGATTAGCAACGTTAGGACAATTATCCTCATCATCCGCTATTCCGTCACCATCTGAATCAGGATCAAGATCAGGATCTAATGAAGACTCGCCGGGATTGGCGAAAAGCGTGGCGCAACCATCGGATCCGATCCAATCGTTATATATGTAGAGCTCGTCAATCATTCCTGGCCAGCTGCGGCCGCCATTCTGGAAAGGGATATAACCCACATAGAAAGTGCTTAGGCTTGGCTGACTATGATCAGACATACTTGAAATGGGTGCCGAACTTATTAGTTCCCCGTTCAAATAGAGGTATTGATTATTCGCGTCACGACCTAGAACAACATGGTGCCATTGGTTTGGATTTGTAATCCAAGGTGCGCGCTCGTCAAAAAATATTTGCTGGTTGTTTGTCGTATAATACGTTCTGTCTAAATTTACTTCTGGCCGCTCCGAAAATATGAAAACTCCGAAACTCGAGCCATCAAATGTCGTTAAGGGGGACTCATGTCTCACGTGACCAACAAAGTCTCCGTCGTAATTGACCCATGCTGAAATGGTAAACGGATCGGTACCCACTGA
>CALGLS010000150.1 GCA_937959375.1 uncultured Saprospiraceae bacterium | reverse complement strand
CCAAAAAGTATTTGCTCCGCTTTATATTTATCCTACCAAGTTATTATACGAGGACGAGGTTTACTACTTAGTGTTGGATGCAGAAAACGCGATGATAAATCCGGTATTTTTAGATTTCATCAAATCTCAAACAGCATCGAGTAGCATTACTTATGACATCCTTGACGAGGTTTTGCCGAAAGGCTACATCCAATTCGATCAGATCCATCAGATTGAAGTTGCCTTAAAAAAATTGATTCCGGATTTAGATATGTCTGCGCTAGATGATTTTCCTAAATTATATTCAGCATCTGAGTTAAGTACAATTTACAAAAAGCGTAATAGGGACACCTCTTTTTCATTACTCCCCGGCATTGGGGTTGGTCTAGTCAACAAACCATCGGGATCAAGAGGCATCTTGAATGAGTTGACTAAAATGACCGAGCAAAAGAAATATTCTAAAGTCATTTCTGATTTATTCAAAACTCCTTCTGCAAAAACTAAAAAGAAAAAACCACAGCCGGTCATCAGTCCAGTAACACTCAGCCAAGCACAATTAGCCGTTTTTGAGTCTTATCAAAACCATCGACTTTCCATGGTTATCGGACCTCCGGGTACTGGCAAGTCGTTTACCATTGCTGCACTTGCAGTAGACTTAATTAGTCGTGGAAAAACCGTTTTGATCGCTTCAAAGAATCATCAGGCAGGAAATGTTATTGCGCATAAAATCGAACATGACTTTGGTTTAAAAGGAGTGGTCATCAAAACTTCTAGTGGTCGTTTTTTAAAAACATTGCATCGAAAATTAGACAACATTAGTCATGGTTTAGATTTTAGTAAGATCAATAAAGACAAGGTTAAAAAAATATCGATTGATTTAACAATACTTCGCCGATTAGTTAACGAGCAGGAAAAAGTAATCTTAAAAAGATCTGTCGACGAGAAGAAATGGGGTTCGTTTTTCTATAAATATCAAAAAGGCTTTTTTCAACGATTTAGAAAATCCTGGATAGAATTTCAATTAGGCAACTCCCTACCCCTCTGGCATTTGATGTTCGAGCTAGACAAACTATACACACGAGTTCAAAAGCAAACCAAAACTTACATTCGCAAAAACTACGAAGCGCAACTTTACGCGACCTTGCGAAACGAACGTTCGGCGCTACAAACCCTCATTGAAGGATTAAAATCAGATACGGGTGCATTAATGCAGGGACATTTTGAAAAACTAGACTTCAACGTAATTCTTCACGCATTACCTGCATGGATTGTTAGTTCTCCAGAAGTACACAGTTCTTTGCCTTTAACTAAGGAGTTGTTTGATGTAGTAATCATTGACGAAGCGACACAGTGCGATATTGCAAGCTCACTTCCCTTGCTTCAGCGTGCTAAAAAAGCAATGATCGTAGGTGACCCAAAACAACTGCGCCATCTTTCTTTTCTTTCTAAAAATCAACAAAAACAATTTGCAAAAAAACACAAAGTTGATTCGCTTGCCGATTCGAAAATAAACTATCGAAAAAACAGTCTACTAGATCTTGTTTCCAATGCCATACCGAGTCAAGACCAAGTGCATTTTTTAGATGAGCACTATAGAAGCATGCCTGACATTATTGAATTCAGCAACCAAAACTTCTACAGTAACAATTTAAAAATAATGACGGCCACACCACTTACTTTAAAAGAAAAAAGCGTTTTCTTACATCAAGTAGCAGGCAAGAGAAATACGAAAGGACAAAATGAAATTGAAGCTGACGCCCTTGTCGAAATGGTCAGAAAGATAATTGAAGCAGAATCAGATTTGGATAAAAATCTTTGCCAAAGCATTGGTATCTTATCTCCATTCAGAGCACAGGTAAGTCTTATTAAAACCAAAATTCGAAAAGCAATTGACATTAAAAAAGTCAAACAACATCAATTATTGATTGGAACGCCACATCATTTTCAAGGCGAGGAACGAGATGTCATGTTGCTCTCTTTCGCAGTTGACAATCAAACGCACCCTTCCACTTATATCTACCTCAACAAACCAGACGTGTTCAATGTGAGTATTACGCGTGCTCGTGTTTTGCAACACGTTTTCACCTCTGTTGATTTCCAACAACTTAATCAGAACTATTTATTTACACAATTTTTAGCGCAGGCTAATAGTCAACCCACGAATGATGCTGCTCTTTCCACTTATAACACCATTGATCCTTTCCTTGAAGAAGTTGTAGCTGTTTTAAAACGTTGGAAAGTTGATCAAATTCACAAAGCTTATCCTATTGCTGGTATTGAGATTGACATCGTTGTTGTTCACAATAAGCAATCGTACTGCATCGACTTGGTAGGTTATCCTGGTGATTTCGAAGAACGCTTTCCGTTCGAACGCTGGAAAATGCTAGAACGAATGGGCGTAAAAACCTTTACACTCCCTTACAGTTCTTGGTATATTGACCGAGACAAAACACGCAATGCGCTGCGGAAATGGCTTTTCCCAAATGGATTAAAAGCTTAAGAAATTATTTAAGAAATCCTCTCTTTCCGGATTTAACAAATCCAAAACACCTCCATAAAGTCCTCTGTGTACCACAAATACTCCTTTTTTCGTTCTAATAGGTCAGAAAAATTTAAGACTTTTGTGCAAATTGACAAAACACTAAGAATGAACAAGTTATTAATTATACTCTTTTGTATTGTATTCGGAAATCTAAGCGCTCAAGAAGCTATGGAAGTACAACGATGTGCTGACATCGACCGCCGAGTACCCATCAACAATATCTTTATTGACGGCACCAACAATAAATGGGTTGCTGACAATCAAGGGCTCTTTCTCGCTCAATCACCTGAGTTTGCAAAAACCATTGATATTGCTGACGACAAATGGTCGCTCCTCTCTGCCCCTGACGGCAACATGGAATTGAATCTCGACAAGGGTAAGTTGCAGCAACTCATGGGAGACAACTTCTCTAAAATTTCAACTGCTCATATTGCTCCTACCAAAAAAGAACTATGGATTGGAACAACTGGTGGCGGCCTTTTTCAATTTAAGGTCAACCCAGGTTTGGAGTTACTTAAGACACTAAACAGTGGCAACTCGAAATTAAAAAGCAATAACATTCACACCTTGTACATCGATCCAATCGGAAAAATTTACGCAGGAACAGATGATGGACTTTTTGCAAAAAAAGGAAGCAAGGAATCTTTGTACAGCAAAGGTTTTGACGTAACTGCTATTGCCAACTACAACAATAAACTTTGGGTCATTGCAGATGGTGAAGTACTGGAAGTAGATAAAAAAGGCGACTTCTACGAA
>CALGLS010000149.1 GCA_937959375.1 uncultured Saprospiraceae bacterium | reverse complement strand
AGATTCATCGCTGTAATATTCAAAGTGCATACTTGCAATACGAGAAGCAATCGTTTCTTCTTCGGTCAAAATGATACAACCGTTCGCTTTATACTCCGTTTTGTTGAGAATGACGAGGGTGTAATTGTAATCAAAATTATTCTTGTACTTATCGTGGAGAACGAGTTCGTTGTGCTCATGTAAGGCAGTCAACATTGGATCAAAATCAAAGTCTTTTGGGATATATATTTTAGAAACATTTCTACATCCTAAACCGAAATATTGAAAGACATCATTTCCAAATGCTTTAAGCTGTTCTGGGGGTTCTTGACCATCAAAAACGGCCACTGCATTTCTATTCTTACGAATGATGTGTGGGTATTTACCAAAGTAAGTTTCAAAGTATCTTGCTGAGTTATTAGACCCCGTGGCAATCACTGCATCGAAATCTTTCAAGCGTTCAATTTCTTCAAAATAGTTGGCGCAAGCCGGATTAATCTTGATGAGTTGCTTCAGTAAATGTGGTAATAAGATACTGTCCTTTTCTGAAAGTTTGATCCGCGCTTTGTGCCCCGACACAAACACACAAAGAAAGTCATGAAAACCAACCAAGGGAATATTTCCGGCCATGATGATGCCGATTGATTTTGGATTTGAGTTTTCTACTAAGTTATATTCCTCGACCCATTTTGTGAGTTTGGCTTTTGCCAAAAAAGCTTCTGACAAGGCATCGAAAGCTTTTCCTATATTTTCAACTGTAAACCATTTGTTGTGGACATAGGCTTTGTACATGATAGCCTGCAATTCTTCATCTCGCGATTTCAGGTATTCTCCCAAGATTACCAATGCATCTATGCGTTCACTAATTGTCATTAATTTACTTACTTGATGTGATTATACTAAATTTTTTTGCGCTTTACTCAGCTCAGCAATCCTGCCGATTTGATAAATCAAAGGGCATGCTTACTGATCTTTAAACCTTCGCGACTAAGGCCAATTAACGTTTTTTGCTCAGCTCAGCAATCCTGCCGATTTGATAAATCAAAGGGCATGCTTACTGATCTTTAAACCTTCGCGACTAGGGCCAATTAACGTTTTTTGCGCAGCTTTAACCTTTCTCGTTTATTTGGTTCGAGTTGCAATATAATTTCTCCAACGTGTTAGCACTTGTTGAAAATCATCTGGTAGTTCTGTATCAAAATTCATGCGTTCTCCAGATATTGGATGCGTGAAACCAAGTGACTTTGCATGCAAGGCATGACGAGGCATGATGTCAAAACAGTTTTCAACGAAACGACGATATTTGGTGTAAACCGTTCCTTTCATAATCTTGTCTCCACCATAACGATCATCATTAAATATCGGATGACCTTTGCTGCTCATGTGCACACGAATTTGATGTGTTCGACCTGTTTCCAATTTACACTCAATCAAACTCACATAATACATTGGTTCAATTACTTTATAGTGCGTGACTGCATGTTTTCCTCCTTCATCTGGATCTCTAAAACCATATTGTTTGGTTCGATTGGTTGGATGACGTCCCACATTCATTTCAATGGTACCTTCCAATTCATCGGGCTCACTCCACACCAAGGCAACGTATGTTCGCTCAGAGGTGTGATCATAAAATTGCTTAGAAAGATGCGTCATTACTTCAGCGGTTTTGGCAATAACCAAAAGGCCAGAAGTATTTTTATCAATACGATGTACTAGTCCGGGTCGATCAAGTTGGTTTCCTTCCTTGACCGGCAATTCCATATCCTTAAAGTAATAAGCCAAGGCATTTACCAATGTCCCACTCTTTGTTCCTACACCTGGGTGTACGACCATGCCTGGTGGTTTATGCACCACCATCAGATATTCATCTTCAAAAACGATATCTAGAGGGATATTTTCGGGTACTAATTCCTTAGGCTCGTAAGGAGGTTCAGGCATCTCAATAGTAATCACATCATTCGGTCGAATCTTATAATTCGACTTAAAAATCTTTCCATTTACCTTGATTGCGCCGTCTTTTATAGCATTTTGGATACGATTTCGAGAGACTTTTTCCATTTTGTCAAATAGAAATTTGTCTAATCGTATTGGTCCTTGACCGGGGTCGGCCACGAAACGGTAATGTTCGAATACCTCTGGAGTTGTAGTTTCCTCCTCCAATTCTGAGTCTGTATGTTCGTTTGATTCTGTCATTTGAGCGCAAAGATACGGAGAAAGGAGGGATTTTTGGTAGGAGTGGTAGTTTGAATGTCAGTTTCCCTAAAACTGATAATAAAGATCGGTAAGTATTCAGCAGCGTTGTGCATACTTACCGATCTATAGTTTATTAAAACCAGCTACTCTTCTTGCGGCGACGTCTGGTAGATTTGATACCAAGTACGCCTAGTAAACCTCGAGTTAATTCGCGAGCAACGGTTCGGCCGATTTGGCGAGTAGTCGTATTGCTGACTACTTTTTCAATGGCGCTTTTTTCTTTTCTACGCGAAGTAGTCGCTTTCTTCTGCTGCTTTTGCATTTTTTCTTGATGCTCTGCTTCAGCAGCTTGTTCGATTTTTCCGCCAAGGATTTCGTAAGCAGATTCGCGATCTATCGTTTCGTTGTATTTGCCAACCAGTGCAGAATTATCGACAATGTTTTTGATTTCTTTATCTGTCAAAACATCCATTCTCGATTGAGGAGCGCGTAACATGGTATGCGCTAGTGGCGTTGGAATACCTTTTTCGTTTAATACCGTTACCAAAGCTTCTCCAATACCAAGTTCCGTCAACAACGTTTCTGTATCGTAGTAATCAGAGTCTGGATAGTTTTGTGATGCCAACTTAATTGCTTTACGATCTTTTGCAGTAAAAGCACGAAGTGCATGTTGCATCTTCATACCCAACTGTCCAAGCACATCGTCTGGCACATCTGTTGGATTTTGAGTGACAAAAAATAGTCCCACTCCTTTTGAACGAATCAACTTCACAATGGCTTCAATTTGATTCATCAATGCTTTGGATGCTTCACTAAATACTAAGTGCGCTTCATCAATGAAGATAACTAATTTAGGTTGACCTGAATCACCTTCCTCTTCAAAAGTAGCGTATACCTCAGCTAACATCTGTAGCATGAAGGTTGAAAATAACTTTGGTTTATCTTGCAAATCAGTCAAACGTAAAATACTTACAACACCTCTTCCATTCTCATCCATTCTAGTCAAATCATCTACATCAAAAGAACGTTCTCCAAAGAAAACTTCCGCTCCTTGTTGTTCCAATTCAACGATCTTACGCATAATGGTTCCTACAGAGGCAGAAGATAGTCTACCATATTCTGCTTCCATTTCTTCCTTACCTTCACTCGTTAGGTATTGAAGTGCTTTACGCATATCTTTAAGATCGAGCAAAGCGATATTTTTGTCATCACAATATTTGAAAACTACTGCAACGATACCAGATTGCGTTTCGTTGAGTTCTAATATTTTTGAAAAGAGCACTGGACCGAATTCAGTTACGGTTGCTCTGAGGCGAACACCAGGTTCATCAGACAAAGTCAAAAATTCAATTGGGCTTGCACCAGCAGTAAAAGGGATTCCAATTTTTTCGTGACGTTCGTCAATTTTTGGATGGCCCGCACTTTCAACTGCGATACCACTCAAATCACCTTTTATATCCATCAACAGTACAGGCACTCCTTTTGCAGAAAGCTGCTCTGCTAATATTTGAAGGGTCTTGGTTTTACCTGAACCTGTTGCTCCAGCGATAAGACCGTGGCGATTCATTGTTTTCAATGGAATAGTTACCAAAGAATTAGTCATCACCTCACCATCTAGCATGGCACCACCTAAAATAATTGATTCTCCTTTGTGGGTATAACCACTTTCAATTTCCTGAATAAATTTCTCTTTGTTCGACATGTTTATTAGTGCTTGATTAGTTTATATTTTTTAGACTGAAAATCTGCTTAAAGTCACCTTTGTTGAGACCGCTACGCTGTCAGATCGCTGCGTCTGCTTTTAGCAGACTGGCTGTGAGATCAGTCGGCTTGAAAGCCTCCTTGAGAGATCGCTTCGCTGTGAGACTTCACTCGACCGCAGTTACGATTGAGGGACTTACGTTAGCGGGAAGTCCCTCAGCGCAGCGATCTCTCAGTGGTGGCAGCGCCACCACGATCTGACAGCCTGCCTACCGGCAGGCGATCTCTCAGCCGCCTTCGGCGGCGGTCTATTTTTTTAAATAAAATGAAAAAAAATGAAATGTCCATTCTCAAATAAAAAACCCGGGTCTAAACTACCCAAGCGAAATCAACTTTCTGAGGAAGTTAAAGTTGATATTCAACATCGTAAAAAAGTATATCTCAATTTGATCAACACACACTTCCCTCCTAACAATCGCGATGCAGAAGGATTGTTTGGTCCGGGGAGTATGCACTGGAAATTGTATCGAACGCCAGGGATTATTCTCGGTGGTTATCGCGCGCTACTTTTGCAAGTTGCACACCCGGCAGTTGCAGATGGCGTTCGTCAATTCAGTGATTTCAAAAACGATTATTTGGGACGAGCAGAACGGACTTTCACCAACATGATAAAAATATATTTTGGAGACCGGCAAACTGCGCTGGGATCTGCCAAGACTTTGCACCACATTCACAGCATGATTCGGGGTACAGTTATCGGAAATAATGGAGGACGAACTATTAATTCAACTTACTGTGCAAACGACCCGGATCTGCTGTTGTGGGTTTTGGCAACTATGATTGACACTACGCTGGTACTTTATGAAACGACTTGCGAGCCACTATCTGCGTTTGAAAGAAATCTTTTTTACGAAGAATCAAAACAGGTGGCACTTGTCATGGGTATTCCACTAAGCAAATACCCACCGACGCTTGATGCATTTTACAAATACTATGATGCGATGTTAGCAAGTGATGAGTTACGCGTTGATGAAGTAACGCTAAAGTTAGCTACAGCTATTTTCAAGCCTCCTTTATTTCCTGCTTATCTGGCTAAAGTTTTAGCTGCGGGATTTTTAACTCAGCGATTCCGAACCGCATTTAGTCTGAGTTACAATAAGAAAAACAGAAAACATTTTAAATGGGTGATTGGATTTGTTCGATTTATCACAAAAGCAATACCACATCCACTAGGTTATGCGCCGCCTTATTATCAAGCGCACTATCGGGTAGCAAAAGCTCGCGGTTTACGACCTAAATTTTCAGATGCGTTTTTTAATCGCTTGGCGGAATCTTGGTTTTTACGATGGGTTAGTCT
>CALGLS010000148.1 GCA_937959375.1 uncultured Saprospiraceae bacterium | reverse complement strand
GCAAAAAGTTCAGCAGGATCATGTAACGTAACCAGCTTCATTCGAAACGGTTTGATGTTGGGTAGACCTCTAAAATAATTGGTGTAGTGACGTCTCATTTCTAAAACACCTAATTTAACACCTTTCCATTCAAGCGAATGTTTTAGATGCTGACGAGCAGCTTCTACTTTTTCGTTTAAAGTAGGTGGTGCCAATTCTTCACCCGTTTTAAAGTAATGTTTGATTTCTCGGAAAATCCATGGATTACCGATGCTTGCACGTCCGATCATAATTCCATCTACACCATATCGTTCGCGGTATTCTTTTGCCTTTTTAGGACTATTGATGTCACCGTTTCCGAAAACAGGAATGTGCATTCTTGGATTTTCTTTTATCTTTCCGATTAAAGTCCAGTCAGCCTCTCCTTTGTACATTTGTTTTCTAGTTCGACCATGTATAGAAATGGCTTTAATACCAACATCCTGCAAACGCTCAGCTACTTCATCCACATATTTGGTTTCATCATCCCAACCCAATCTTGTTTTTACGGTAACGGGTAAACTAGTAGAATCAACCACAGCTTTCGTCAACTTCACCATCATGTCAAGATCTTGAAGGATTCCGGCTCCTGCCATTCGGCAAACGACCTTCTTAACGGGGCAACCGTAGTTGATATCCAGTACCTCAGGTTTGGCTTCTTCCACAATTTCAGCGGCACGCATCATTGAATCTAGTTTGGCACCAAATATCTGTATACCAACGGGTCTTTCTTCGTCGTAAATATCGAGTTTTTGTACACTCTTACTTGCATCACGAATCAGTCCCTCCACGGAGATAAACTCGGTGTACATCATATCACATCCCTGCTGTTTGCACAAAGCACGAAACGGTGGATCACTAACATCTTCCATCGGTGCTAGTAACAATGGGAACTCTCCCAGCTCAGTATTTCCTATTTTTACCATAATCGATTGCAAAATTAACTAAAATCCTGCTTATAAACAGTAGTTGGTAAAACTATCTTTAATGAAGATCTCAGCTCAAATTCATTTTCAAAACATCCTCATTTAAATTTCAGTTCCAAAAGATATTTTTTAACTTTGTCGCCATTGTTTTTTCTAGATTACTTAACAGAAAAAACGCCCCAATAACAGACTGAATATCAACATTTTAAGCAATTAATTCACGCACATTAAATCGCAAAATTTATGCTCACCGGCATCATACTTTGTTTCATTCTAGGTTATCTAACCATTGTATTTGAACATCCACTAAAACTCGACAAAACAGTACCTGCCCTAATTATGGGTGCTTTGTGCTGGGCTTTACTCGCTATCGGCTTCAATAGTGGCGCTATCGACGTAATTGATACACACGACCATATTTTCTCAATGATAGGGGTATCAGGAGATGCTGCGGACCACGCGCATCATGGATTTTCAAACCTTCTACTCCACCATTTTGGTAAAACATCTGAGATACTGATATTCCTTATTGGTGCGATGACTATTGTCGAAATCATCGATCTTCACCTTGGTTTTGAAGTACTGAAGAGTTATGTGAAGACTAAAAGCAAGAAAAAATTACTTTGGATTCTAGGTATCTTGGCTTTCATTCTTTCAGCTATTATTGATAACCTAACAGCAACTATCGTTTTGGTTACGCTTTTGCGAAAAATCATTCCAGACAGAACGGAGCGACTTTGGTTTGTTGGTCTTATCGTAATTGCCGCAAATGCTGGTGGTGCTTGGTCACCAATTGGTGATGTAACCACGACCATGCTTTGGATTGGAGGGAAAGTAACTTCAGGAGGATTAATGAAATACTTGATATTACCTTCTATCGTTTGCTTTGTTGTACCAACATTCATTGCAACTTTTCTTAAGCCATTTCAAGGAGACATTACGCTTAAGTTAGAAGAAAATTTGAGTACAGAAAAGCTATTAAGTAGCCAGACGATGTTATACCTCGGTTTATCTGCGATTGTTTTTGTTCCAATTTTCAAGACATTGACACACTTACCTCCTTACGTTGGTATGATGCTTAGTTTAGGTGTTGTTTGGTTGGTTTCAGAATACATTCACCCAGAAGAAGATTTTACAAATGAGAAAAAAGCAAGATACTCTGCACACAAAGCCTTATCAAGAATTGAGCTTTCTAGTATCCTTTTCTTCCTCGGAATCTTGATGGCTGTTGCTGCACTTGAGAGTGCTGTATTTGGTACAGTTGTAAATAACGGTGAAAACGTTCAAGTGGGTACACTCCGCTATGTTGCAGAAATGCTAGACAGGGCTATTCCCAATCAGGACATCGTTGTTATTTTAATTGGTATTGTATCTGCGATTATTGATAACGTTCCTTTGGTAGCAGCCTCAATGGGTATGTATATCAGTCCAGCCGATTCTAAACTCTGGCACTTTATTGCTTACTCTGCCGGTACAGGTGGTAGTTTATTGATCATCGGATCTGCAGCAGGTGTTGCAGCAATGGGAATGGAAAAAGTAGATTTTATCTGGTACTTGAAAAAGATTGGATGGCTAGCTTTTGTCGGCTTTATTGCTGGTGCAGGTGCCTTCCTTGTTTTGTATAATATGATTCACTAAGAATTGCATTCTCACAAAAAAAAGTCCGACACTGCAACGTTGCAATGTCGGACTTTTTTAATAGACGGAAGTCCGAAGACCGAAGACCGAAGTCCGAAGTTTCCCTCTAACGTAAATACATTCGCTGGAAACTTCGGACTTCCGTCTTCCGTCTTCCGTCTTCCGTCTTCCGTCTTCCGTCTTCCGTCTTCCGTCTTCCGTCTTCCGTCTTCGGACTTATATTCTAATTCCTAACCAACATCATCGAACGAAGCTCTCCCCCTACATTTACCTTTACTATATAAACGCCCGCTGATTCAGCTGACAAATCAATGATCGTCAACAATTGGCGCGCTTCATAAACTTGAGGGTTCAAAATCTTTTTACCACTCAAATCAAATACTTCTATTTGGATTGGTTTAGATTCTGATAACTCGATCAAAAGCTGTGCTTCATTATCTGTTGGATTTGGAGACAATTCCATGCGCTTCACAAATGAGAGCTCATCTACCGCATCAACAATATCTGCTTCAACAGTCACTGAGGTTACCATCATACAGCCGTTGTTATCACTTACCGTAATCATGTAAGTTCCTGCAGCTAAACCTGTTGCAGTTGGCGTTGTTTGGTTTCCAGTATTGGAATCCCAATTGTATTCGTAAGGATCTGTTCCTCCATTTATTGTAACAGTAGCAGTTCCATCTGACATTTCATTTACGTCAGGTGTTGTGACAGAAGATGCTTGCAACTCGTCTGGTTCATCAACAAACATAATGTCAGAAATAAAGACACATTCGTTTGCATCCGTTACGGTCAAAAGATAATTACCACTTGGCAAATCATTCACATCTTCAGTATTACTTCCATTACTCCAGTTGTATTGGTAAGGTGCCGTTCCTCCTTCGATAGACACATCAATACTTCCTGTATCAAAACCATTACAAGCACTGTTGTTAATGTTTGCGCTACTAACACTAATCGCAGCATCTGGTGATTCAACTGTAAAGACAGGAGAAATAAGTTCACATCCTACAGCATCAGTAATCGTACATTGATAATCACCTCCTAACAAGTTCTCAAGGTTAGAAGAAGTGGCTCCGTTGTTCCAAACAATACCATAAGGAGGACTACCTCCAAATATTCCAGTGTTGATACTTCCTAGTTCTGATCCAAAACAAGAAATGCTTTCGATAGCATTTAAGTTAATTTCTATTGCTGTTGGATTATCAACGGTAACCACTGGAGAAACAGTTGAACAACCATTCCCATCTGTAATCGTCAATAAATAATTTCCAGCACCTACTCCAACTAAGTCTTCTGAACTATAACCATTGCTCCAAGAATAGGTTAGCGGATCAGAACCACCTTCAATATCTACATAAACATGACCAGTAGCCTCACCATAACAAATCGGAGCAACTACTTCATGTACCACAACATTTAATGCCGCTGGTTCATCAATTTCGATGGACTGCATAATTCCTGTACAGCCATTTGCATCCGTAACGGTTACAGCATAAACACCTTGTCCAAGTCCACTTATTGCTTCAGTTCCTGCAGAGCTTGATATTATAACTCCATTGCTCCAAGCAAATTGATAAGGCGCTTGTCCAACTATTGCAGAAACTATGATCTCGCCATTGTCAGCACCATGGCAATCAGGATTTGTTGATTGACTGATATCCATTTCAATTTCATTGACATACTCCACATCAATTGCATTTATGTAACCAACACAACTATTCGCGTCTGTTATCGTCACATTGTATGATCCAACAGGAAGTGAGTTAATCGCATAAGATCCATTGACCTGATTGATAGAACCAGTAACTGAACCAGTAATTGAACTCCATGCATAATCATATGGGCCAACTCCAGTAACTGGACTTACAGTAATTGCTCCTGAAGTAAAGCCACATCCTATTCCAATTACATTGACAACTGAAGCAGCTAATTCTCCTCCGTCTCCTACTGTAATATTGTCAAAAAGAGCCGTACAGCCATCTGCATCCGTCACGGTTACTTGATAAGTACCACTTGGTATGTTTGTCGTTGTTGCTTCTAATGAGCCTGTTGACCATTGATAAGTGTAGGGTTCAGTTCCTTCAAAAACTACAATCTCAGCAGATCCATCACTACCACATGCTTCGTCTACTACATTCGAAATGGAAGTCATTCCCGACATGGGTTGTACTTCAAAACTTTTATTCGTAGAACATCCGCTATTCATATCTGTAATTAATACATTGTAAACACCGCCAACAATCTGAACGATATCTTCTGTTGAATTTACAAAACCATTTGGTCCCGTCCATTCAAAACTATACGATCCGACTCCTCCATTCACTTCAATATCTAAGGCTGCATCAGCAGAACCATAGCAAGAACCATCAATCATATTAACTACTGTTGATTCGATGTCAAGGCACTGAGTTGAGAAAGAGAAAGAAGGACAATTTTCAACCTCTCCCAAATTGTTGTATGGTAAGATGGTTGCATAATAAGTTGTATTGTAATTTAAAGTTGAAGGTGTATATGACAATGCAGATCCAAGATCAGTCAGCGGTAAAACGTCATCACCACCACTGCTTGTTCCTATCATCAATCGATACCCTGTAGCTGTAAAAGCTGGCGTCCAAATCAATTCTGTATTTAAATCAACATTATTTCCACTAGGTGAAGTTAGGAAAGCACATAATTGAGCACTTGTCAAACAAAAATCGAAGGTTCCTTCATCACCTTTTGCTGTAAAGAGCTGAACAAAATAATCCGTATTAGCATCTAAACCATAGAATACACTTTCATCACAAAAGACAGGATCACCTCCACAAGTTTCATAAACAGCGTAGCGTACATCGGTTGCTGTACCTTCGGTTACTTCTATTTCAAAACCTGTAAATGAACCAGTATTAAATCTATACCAAACGTCTGTAACGGATTGTGTAGTTGATATGGCACAAGGTGGCGTTACATTAGCTTGAGCCGCTCCAATATTAGAACTTGCAACTGGATTGCAAATGGTATCGATCGATAAAAACGCAGCGGTTCCCATTGGTCGACAGGTATTTGTATTATTATCACAATCTTGATTAAAAGGAGTTGGTGTAGCTGGATTACATGCTAATGAAATTTCGAATGCACCTGTTGTGTTTCCATAACCATGAACCATAACAAAATACTTACTGGTAGTCGTAGAAAAACGAACTTCAGAAGCAGTTACTGACCCACAAGACGGGGTATCATCATTTCCAGTCACACAAACGAATTCAGGACCAGAATCACAATCTCCACCAACCAAACAAAAAACATCTAATCGAGTATCAAAAGATGAATTACATAATGATAAAACAAAATCATCACCGGTTCCATTTATTTGATAAAATGCATTAGGACTAGTCAACTCACCAGATCCACACATCCCAGCAGGTATTCCTACCGTACTGAGTGAATATCCAGTTGTATTTCCTGTAAGTACTTCACCACATGACATAGGTAAAGAACCACAAATGTCATTATTGATTGGAGCAGAGGTAGCTTCAATACAAAAAGTACCTTGCGTTCCATTCCATCCAGAAACTTGAACATAGTAGGTCTCTCCCACTGTTGTTAATGCTCCTGCAATTATTGAATTATAATTTTCAATCACACCACCATCTTGATCACAAGCCACTTCTGTAAATGATTGATAATTTAAACAATCTCCAGCACTATATAGGGACACCTCTGTATCTGTACTCGTATAGCCATCAAAGTCAGTAGAAATTGTTGTTGTTTCTGCATCTGCAATAAATTTAAACCAAACCGCATTATTAACGCCGCTAAAACAAGACCCCACTGGCTCCCCTGGCTCCATTCCTGCTAAAGTATTATCCGCTGTAATACAAGCTCCATTCAATACTAGCTCTTCCGCTAAACATGGTTTTCCGGCAGTAGGATAAGTACAAGTTCCATTTTCGTAGGTAGCGTTAGGGTCGTAATTGGTTGCAGTTGGATCTGTACATCCTGAAATTTCACGCTTAATACATATTTCATGATTTCCAACATCATTACTACCATAATCCCAAACTCTAAAATAAATCAAATCTCCTTCTGTCAAATCAATGAAAGTTCGAGAAGATTCATTATTACACAAAATTGGATCGTAAGCCGTTAGGTTACCACAAGTTCCAGTGTAACATTCCATTACTGAAGAAAAACCTGGAGTACTAATAAAATCAAAGGATACTACCCCTGAAGCTGGAACCGTTAAACTATACCATACATCTAAAGGTACTACTGCTCCATCAGAACATTGTACACTTGGTGCAACTTCTGCAATACTTCCAGATGCACCACTATATGGTGAAAGATCTGTTATCGTACAAGTCCCATCAAGATTCATCTTAGCATCAAGATTAGTCGCATCGATACAATCATCATTAGCAAGAGTTGCTAGGATACAGGTGCAATCATCGAAAGTTGCATTCGCATCATAGTTGGTAGCAATGGGATCCGTACAACCCGGCAAAGCTCCACAGGATACACAACTAATTGAAGTTGCTCGACAAGCCCCTTCTGCTCCACATGCATCATCCATATTAAAGTGAACAGCAAAAGCTCCTGACATAGGAGCTGTAAAAGGAAAAGGAGTATTACCATGTCCGACCATCTCACCGAGATCATCATAGACGGTTATATAATCATTACAATTTGCTGAGGTTACAACATATTGATTTCCAGCAACGATATCCGTCACACTTGCAAACTCCCCAGCATAATTACAATTACTGATACTAGCAGCTGCTAAATCAAGAGGCGCAGCCGTTCCTCCCCATTGAGATGTATTGAGACATTGCGCAAAAGATTGAATGGCCAGTACATTGCAAATAAGCAACAAGCCAAGGAATTGAATAGTTTTTTTAGAAAGATTCGCCATTTTCCAGTTTTTGTTAAATACGTCCATTTTGGTATGAATTAGAATTTTGCACTAAAATGGTAACTAGATATCATTATGAATGAATGATCTAGTTACCAGTACTTTACTTATTAAACTTTTTATTATATTACTAAAAGCGAAATCCTTGCCAACTTATCTTAATTTTTTATAATATGAGGAGATTCTTTGTGCTAACAAGTTGATACAAAATGAGAAAGGAAGGGATTGATTTTTTTTACTTTAAGTGACAATCATAAAAAACACTTGTATCTACTATTGATTAGGACATAAAAAAAAGCAATTCCCCAGTGTTGAGGAATTGCTTTTGCTGCAAGCTAATGTAACGCTTGAAAAATGTGTATTTCGTAACTTTTTAGGTGAGATTTGATTAAGAAGTTACTTAAGGTTCCTAACCAACCACAATATTGATCATTCTCTTTGGAACAACTATTACTTTACGGACGGTCTTTCCGTCTGTCCATTTTTTGACTACTTCAAGTTCCAATGCAGCCTTTTCCATATCCTCCTTACTTGCATCTGAAGCAAAGGATGCTTTGGTTCTCATTTTTCCATTAATTGAAACAGGATATTCGATAAAGGCTTCGACCATATGCTTCTCATCGAAGTTTGGATATGTACCTTTGTGTACAGATGGTTCGTTACCTAAACGCTGCCACAATTCCTCTGCCATGTGAGGTGCGAATGGAGCAATAAGGACAACCAATTCTGTCAAGATTTCCTTGTTGTTGCAATTAATTTTTCTCAATTCATTCACCGCAATCATAAAAGCTGAAACACAGGTATTGAAAGAGAAACGTTCAATATCGTCTCTAACACGCTTAATTGTATTGTGTAGAATTTTCAATTCCGCAGGGCTAGGCGCAGCCGTATTTACATCAAATTTACCTTCTTTGTTGAAGAACATCGTCCAGAACTTTCTCAAGAACTTAGAGACACCATCAATTCCCTTTGTATCCCAAGGTTTAGATTGTTCGATCGGTCCTAAAAACATTTCATACATCCGGAAACAATCAGAACCATATTGCGCCACTACATCATCTGGATTCACCACATTAAAGTAACGCTTTGACATCTTCCCTACTTCTGACTTGGTTACCAAATGTGTATCTGTTGCATCAGATCCATCCTTTGGCGTAAAGATACCGTTATGGTAAATCCCTTTACCACATTCAAAAATAGCTTCCTTGTATTCAGGTCTCCAGTTTACAAAATCGTTGATGCTTTCCATATTGAGGAAAGATCCGGGTGTACCATATGATTTCACGTAGTTGATATGAATTGGAATTTGCGCATAAGCATCTTGGTTCCCTTCTTTTTCAACAATACCTGCACAAACAAATTTGCTGGTTCCGTTTTCTTTTTCTTTTTTCAAAAACAAGAATTCGATAACTCCTTGAATCATTCCCTGATTAATCAGTTTTTTGAATGGCTCCGAAGTTGGTACTAATCCTTTATCAAACAAGAACTTATGCCAAAATCTAGAATACATCAAATGACCTACGGCATGTTCTGTTCCCCCAATGTACATATCAACTTCTTTCCAGTAGTTAATTGCTTCTGGACTTGCAAATTCTTTATCATTATGTGCATCCATGTATCGCAAAAAATACCAACTAGA
>CALGLS010000147.1 GCA_937959375.1 uncultured Saprospiraceae bacterium | reverse complement strand
TCATCAGCAATGACTTCAGTCTCTAGGTTTTCAAAAAAGCGTTCTGTTTGTAACTTGTTTTTATCTTTTGATTCATTATAGAAAAAAGAAGTCGCCAAGAAAAATGGGGCCGTTATGAAAATATGCACACCTAAGGTGAGGATTAAGTTCATGTCAGCAGCTTCTCTTTTTGTAAATCCATCAATACCAATCCAATCGGCAAACACAGCAGGTGTAACGATGTCTTTTATAAACCAGGACAAGATTAAACCAAGAATTACTGTAGCCCATGCTGCCCACTGTGGTGTCCTTTTTATGAAAATACCTAGAATTAGTGGAATCAACAAAGGAACTTGAATCATCGCCGAAATAGACATCATTAAATCAAATAAGCTGAGTTCTTTTAACGATTTAAAATACAGCGCCATCGCAATAACAATAAGGCCACTGACAAAACTTATTGCCATACTGATGCTCAATAATTTTTTATCATCCACCTGCTTATTTCTCTTTTTTAAATAAGGTTGGTACACGCTTCGTATCAATATCCCCGTATTTTTATTTAGAGCAGAATCCATGGATGACATTGATGCTGCAAATAGTCCTGCTAACAATAGTCCAACGGTACCTGCAGGCATGGCATTTCGTGTGAAGACAAGATAGATGGCATCAGCGGCTTTGTTGCCTAACTGCGGATAGGCAGCCGCGGCGTCCGGATAAAGAATTGCTGAAGCCCAAGGGGGAATAAACCAGATGATGCTACCAAAACCCATTAAGCACATGGCGAGTAAGGCTGCTTTGCTTGCATTGGCAGAGTCCTTAGCGGTTAAGAATCGAAAGGAGTCATGCAAATTCATAATGGTGACTAATTGCTTTGCTAAAAAGAATATAAAGGTACCAACTAGAAGTAATGGGTAATTCATATTCGGACCTATAATAAAATCCGAGGGAAAATTGTTTACGAGTTCTACCGGTCCGCCGACTTTTACAAGAGCTACTATCGCACAAACGATAGAGATGGTAGCGACAACTAAGGTTTGCATGAAATCAGAAGCGACCACTCCCCATGCACCGGAAAGTACAGATACGAAAACGACAGTCAGACCTGCAATGACGATGGTTACACTTATATCCGTATAAAATACTGCAGAGGCAAAAACGCCCAATGCATTGAGCCAAATGCCGCCGTTAATGAGTGTAAATACGATTAGCGCCCAAGAAAAGAAGCGCTCATTTTGAGGACCAAAACGATCTTTAATTGCTTCGGTTGGAGTATCAACCCGCATTTGACGAAAGCGCTTGGCAAAATAGAGCCAACCACAGAAGTAGGCAAAGGTGTTGGCGATAAAAACTAAGCAAACTGCAAAACCATCGGTAAAGGCCTTGCCCGCTGCTCCCGTAAAAGTCCAGGCAGAAAATTGCATCATAAATGCAGTGGAACCAACCATCCACCACAGCATCCGACCTCCACCTCTGAAATAATCACTAGTAGATTTGGCAGCCATTTTTTTAAAAGTAAAACCGATTCCTATGACTAGCAGAAAGTATCCAGCAATGACACCATACTCATAAAGCATCTTGTTATCGTCCATGTGTTGTATTATTGTAATGGACGAACATCAGTCCAGCTATCGTTCTTTCTGATAATGTCAATTAATTGTTGGTAGAGACTTCCTTCTTTGAAACTTTGGTAAGGAGAAAAGGGTTCGCCTTTGATGTCTTTGACAAATTCTCTTGCTAAGCATTCCCAATTTTTTTCTGTATCTCCTTTAATAGTTGGATGGTTGTTCAGAATTTCCGGAGGAGTCGATAACTCTTTCCACGTTTTATTTTCTGTCCAAATATACAGCGGTCCTTGACCATAATGACCTTTGATGTAAATGGCACCTTTTGAACCATAAAAGACAACATGATCTTCGTTGAATCTTGGGTTTAGGCCACCATGTTTAAAAAGAACAGAAACAGGTTTAGATGCCATCGGACTTTCCAATTGAGCCATTACAGTATAGGTCCATTCCACATTACTCTCTCCCCATTCTAAGCTAGGATCATTTAAATCTTTGGGAATGTGCTCTCTTCTAGTTTTGAAATTATGAACACCTTTGACAATTGGAGCTTTACCTAAGTCGTCACGAACTTCGCCAGCTATTGATAATATTTTTTCTCCAAGTACGGAGGTTGCGATAGAAATTTTATGCGTAAAATTATTATTCAAGCGACCTCCTCCAGCTTCTTTACGGTGTGACCATCCGAAAGGGATATCTCTTTCCAAATTGAAGTGAGAGATGAATTCCGCTTCGAGGGGTTCTCCAATTGCGCCTGCTGCTACTAATTGTTTAGCATGTTGAATACAGGGCATGTATCTAAAGCTTGATGCAAAAGCAGTTTTTACATTATACTGTTTGGATAATTCATAAAGCTCCACTGCAGCATCTCCGTGATCGGTTAGTGGTTTATCACAAAAAACATGACAACCTTGTTTGATGGCAGGTACGATTGTTTGGTGATGTGCGCCACCCGGAGTTGCAATAGATACGATATCTGGTTGGCAATCTTTTAATGCTTTTTCCCAATTGGTATTGGCGTAAGGAATTGATTTTTTCTTTGCGACTTCGGATAAAACACTTTCTGTTCTACCAACCATTCCAACTACTTCTGCCCCTACATTTCGAAATGCATCGGTATG